>DASVHB010000410.1:0-2075 GCA_036379195.1 Pirellulales bacterium | reverse complement strand
AAGCTCGATACGCTTTCGCGCGGCTACTACACCGGCCGCTTGCGAGCTGCCGCCGTCGCGGCGATACTAGGGCTGTTGGCGACGCTGGTACTCGCGGCCGGGCTGCTCGTGGTAGCGTAAGCTGCGGCCTGATCGGTTTTGACCTTCCGAATCGGCAACGGCCAGTAGGATGACCTTCCTAGGTCGTCCATGCCGCCGTTGGCGGCCCGATGGGCATGTTAATCGCGCGAGTACCGGGCGCGCCATTGCCGCCTTTCGCTCCGCGAAAGGAGCGCTACTTTCGCGGAGCGAAAGGCGACTTTTGGGGCCCGTCCGCTCATCGCGCACGGCTGTTTAGGAAAGTCGTCCCACGGTCGTGTTACCCGAATGGTGGGACTCGTTTCACTCGGCCCACCCTACCTGCGATCGGCCATTGCCACTGTGACTTTAACATGCCCGCCAGCGAATCCGACATCCTGTTGATCGAGCGCGTGCGGGCGGGCGAATCCGACGCCTGGAATGAGCTGATCGAACGTTTCGAGGGGCGGTTGCTGGCATTCGTCGAGTCGCGGCTGCGCGATCGCGCGGCCAGCGAAGACGTGGTGCAAGAGGCCTTTATCGGCTTTATTACCAGCCTGCCGAATTTCGACGCTCATCGTCCGCTGGAAAGCTGGCTGTTTTCGATCGCCGCCCACAAGCTGACCGATCATTTGCGGCGCGAGGGGCGTCGGCCCACGTTGCCGTTGGCCGGGGCCACCAGCAGCCACGACGACTGGGAACCGCCCGGCTCGCAGCGCCCGGCCAGCAGCATCGCCCGCAGCGGCGAGCGGCGGCAACTCGAGGAAATCGCCCTGGTGCAGGCGCTCTCGCAGTTGCTCGCCCATTGGCGATCGCGTGGCGATTGGGAGAAGATCCGCTGTGCCGAGCTGCTGTTCGTGCGAGGCGTAGCCAACAAAGACGCCGCCGTGCAATTGGGCGCTTCCGAGCAGACGGTGGCCAACCACAAGTTCGAGTTCTTGGCCAAGCTCCGCGCCGCCATTCGGCAGCAGGGCCTCAACGAAGACGTATTTCCCGAACTGCACGAGCCGGGTTAGTTCGTCACGGTCGAGCGGCGCCGGCGTCCTAGTAGTGAGTTGCCACCCATTTGTAGAATGTGGCACAGCCGCCCTCGGCTGTGAACCCGCTGCCTATGGCGGCGTTGACTTGGCCACAGCCGGGGGCGGCTGTGCCACATGACTTCTGCCAGCAACTCACTGTTAGGAACTACCCGAGCGCCTTACGGCTTGCCCCAAGCATCCCGACAAACGATGATAACGGGACGCCGATGGGGAAATAAGGGTGAGAGAATAAGGTGCGATCGGGAAAGCTCGCGCGGAACGCGCTTCTTTCCAAAAAACATCTCCCTATCTCGTCCCATCTCCCCATCTCCTTCAAAAAAAGCGATGACCCATAGGAGTAAGCGGCCCATGCGAGTGGCCCGAACCGTTTTATGCGTAACGATTGTCGCATCGAGTGCCCTTGCGAACGCCCAAGGCGTGCGCACCTTGCGCCTGCCGAAGGGCGCGATTCAGCCGCAAGTGGCCGTGGATGACAATGGCGCCATCGACCTGATTTACTTTTACGGCGAGCCGCAACACGGCGACCTGTTCTTTGTGCGCTGGAACGATGGCGTCGGCGATTTCAAATTGGCGATCAAGGTGAATCAGCATGCCGCGAGCGCCATCGCCATCGGCAACATCCGCGGCGCCCACCTGGCGGTGGGCCGCGACAATCGCGTTCATGTGGCCTGGATGGGTTCCGATCGAGCGCAACCCAAAGCCCCCGGCGGAAAGCCGCCCATGCTCTATACGCGCCTGGACGACAGCGGCAAGCAGTTTGAGCCGGAGCGGAACGTCATTAGCGCCAATGTCGGCCTCGATGGCGGCGGGTCGCTGGCCGCCGATCGCGATGGCAATGTGTATGTGGCCTGGCACGCACCCAAGCTGGGCCAGAAAGGCGAAGCGAACCGCCGCGTCTGGGTCGCTCACAGCCGCGACGACGGGCAGCTTTTTGAACCCGAGCAGCCCGCCTTCGACGACCCCACCGGCTGCTGCGGT
>DASVHB010000409.1:0-5871 GCA_036379195.1 Pirellulales bacterium | reverse complement strand
GCGACGGCAATCTCGCGCAGCAGTTTGCTCTGGGGTCGCCGCCAGAGCTTGACCGTGCGAAAACCGCCGGAGGCCAGCAAATCGCCCGAACGATTGAACGCCAGCGAGCGAATCAGATCTTCGTGCGCGGCTGCCGGCCCCTGCGCCGCCAGCGCCGGATCGGTCAACTGGGCGGACATTCTCATGCCCGGCAGATGATACACCAAAAGCCTTTGGCCGCGGCTGCATGCCACGTATTCATCGTCGGGCGTGATGGCCAAGGCCAGCATCGGCTGCAAGCCGGCGGGTAGCGGTTGCCGCGGCACGACACGTGCAATCGCCGCGGCCTCGCCCCGCGCCCCTTGATCGACCCACAGCCTAATCAGGCCCAGTTGTTCGGGCGTGAGCGGCATGGCGCCCACCTTATTATCCGCCGGCGGCATGGCCGGCTCTGCCTGATGCGACGCCAACGTTAGCAATCGGCTTTCGTCGCCCTTGCCCGGCACGATCACCGGACCTGCATCGCCGCCTTTCAAGATGGACTGTGGCGTTTCCAGCACTAGCCCGCCTTCGGCGTCTTGTGTGTTGTGGCACGCCAGGCAATTCGCGCGCAGGATCGGCGCGATTTCATCGGCGAAGCTGACCGTGTTGCTCCGCCGCACGTTAGCGATGGCGATGGGCGACGGCGCCGCGGCGCCATCACCGAGCAACGCCGAAGTGAATGCGAGAATGATAATACTCATCGGCGAATTCAATCACGATGACCTGACAAGGGGACCGGCGGCGCCGCGGTCGATGGCGCGCGGCGAAAGCGGCCAGGCTCGCGGCGAACCGACTGCTGGTAATGATCGACGCGATTCAGCGCGTAGGCGCGATCGCGCGTTCGCTCGAGCAGCGTGCCCAGCGCCGCCACATGCCGGCCAAAATCGGCCAGCGCGGGCGCTTCGAGCGGCCTCGGGCGGCCAAAGATCGGGTAGCGGCTGTAGCAAAACAGCAGCCCCGCCGCCACCAGGTGCAAGAAAATCAGGCTGAACGGCCAGATGCCCAAAATGTCGAGCCCCGTGCGCTGGTGCTCGCGCGGTTCTTCGTTCCAGACGGGCGGGCCGCCCGCTTCGCTTTCGAGAAACACCACATGCTGCCGCGGCGGGCCGATCGCTTCGATCAGCTTGCCCGCCAACTTGCGGTTTTCGTGATTCACCAACGGTTCGTTCAAGACCAGCGATCCGTTGACGACCACGATCAATTGCCCGTCGTCCATTTCCTGACGGCTGACCAGCACGTCGGCCTGCGACTTGAGCCAGATTTCGGCGCCGGCGGGCGGCACCAGTCGGCCGTTCAGCTCGATCTGCGCTTGGCTGGCGTCGACTCCGTTGACCCAATCGGCCTTGCCTGCCAGCGATTGCACGGCGCGCGGGCGGCGTTGCCGCTGGCAGGTAAACCAGCCGCAATCTTCGTCGGCGGGCATGCGCGCCCGATCGGTGAGAAAGTCGTTCTGAGCGGCGGCCTGGCGGCGCTTCATCTCGACCTGGTCGGCGGCCGGGGCGGTGCTGACCACGGTTTGCCAATAATGGGGCGCCGCGTCGTAATCGCGCCCGATATAAATCAGCGTGCGATCGGGCATGTCGGCCCACCACTGATCGAACCATTGCCGTACCTCGGCAGCGGGCGGCTGGAAATCGTCGGGCGCCCAGACAATGCAATCTGCCTTCTCAAACACGCGCGGCGAAAGCCGGCTGCTCGACGACACCTGGTGCCCGGCGGCCTCGAACATGCCGGCCAGCACGGCGGTGCCGTCGACGCTGGCGCCGCCCTGCACGCCCGACCGCCGGCCATAGTGGGCGTCGACGCCGTCGCCGCGTCCCACCAGCTTTACCAACAAAAACACGGCCAGCAGCATGCCCGCCGCGATCCAGAACCAAAGCCCCTCGCGGCTGAACAGCCTCGCCAGGTAGGCGCGCGCAGCGCCACCAGCGGGTTGATCGAGCGTCGGCGATGTGGGTTCAGTGGTTGACATCTTCTCGTTGAGCGAAATTCGATCCGAAACGAATGGAGTTTATTCTCCGTAGGATGACCTTCCTAGGTCGTCCAACACCGCGGTGGACGACCTAGCCCGGATTATTCATCAATCCACACTGACCCGAAGCGCAAGCGAGGATGCGCAACGAACTTGCCTCGCTTGCGCTTCGGGTTGGTGTGACAGTATCGTCGTTCGGACATCCCGTGGGCTGATGAATAATCCGGGCTAGGAAGGTCATCCTACGGTTTCCTCACATTGACAACGGCGTACTCATTGGCTTGCGGCCGTGGCGGCGGCCCGCTCGGCCAGCAGTTGGTTGAACTCGGGCACGGCCCGCCAGCAGGCCTCGAACCGCGCGCGGTCGAGCGCGTGGTTGCCGAAAAACACGTCTTCAAACGCCACCATCGTTTGACCGATGATCCGTTGCAACCGTGGCAGCCGGCGCATGTCGCGCAGGTATTGGCGATTGGTCTTGCCTTTCATCAGCCGGATGAGATGCCGCTTGTCCAGTTCGACCAGTTCGTGGCTGAACAGATAGACGATGGCCTCGGCAAAATTGCCTTGCTCATAATAGTGCTGCGCTTCGGCCAGCAGATCGCGGCGGTCGCGGCGCATGGGAAAAGGCAACGCCTCGATGCGGGCGCTTTCGGTGAGGCGGCCCGTGCCGGTCGCCGCATCTTCGCCCGCAGAAAGATTCTCGCGGTTGACATACGCCCAGATGAACGCGCCCGCGATTGCGATCAGCAGCAAAACGATGGCGGTCCAAATCAGGAATTGGCCCAGGTTCATCCCGAAGCTCCAATTCCAGTTCACGCGCTGTGGATCGTTCACCGTCACCGGCTGAACCACGCGCACCGGTTTCAGTTGATCGTGCTCGGCATCGTACCAAGGAAATTTTCGTTGGCCGAACACCTGCCGGGCTTCATCGACTGGCGATTCGTCGGCCAGCAACGGCGCCGCCGTTATCATCGCCCAGACCATCAGCAACGCGGCCGCTGCCCAGGAGACTGGCCGCGAGATCGCCCATCCGCCGATAGCCCCGGCCCTTGTGGCCGGCGCCATTGTCGCCTTTCGCTCTGCGAAAGGAGCGCTACTTTCGCGGAGCGAAAGGCGACTTTGGGGCTGGCCCCGGTGGAGCGCTGACAGGTCAGCTAGAAACCGCGAGATCATCACGTCAACTGCCTCATCAACCGCGCGGCTTCGGCCCGCAGCAACAACTCGACTTCCCACCCCTCGGTGCGAATTCGCAGGTCGAGATAACTGAGAAACCGCACTACCGTAAAGTAACCGACGGTGAGCCAGATGGCCACCGGCAGCCACACGGTCCACTCGGCCGACTGGTTCTCGTGATCGCCCATCAGCACCTGGGCAAGCGCCCAGAACGAACGCCACAAGATCAGCACAAACATCAGCCCGATCACCACCGAGGCCAGCCAGCGGCTGAACAGCTCGCCGCGGTTGCGGGCGTGCATGTTGCCGCTGCGGGTGAGCGTGCTGGTGCCTTGAGGCGATCGCTTTCGCCACGGGTTTCGTTCGAGCAAGAGGATCTCGGTCAAATAGGGCCAGCCCAGGTAAAGCGCGGGAATCGTGATGACCAACATCATCAGCAGGCCGCGGCCAACCACCTGAAAGAGGATGAGTTGCGGCAGCGAGGCGGCAAAGTCTTTGGCGATCTTGGCGGGGCTGGGCTGCTCGACAAACAGCGCCTGCCCGAGATACAGCGTCATCGGCGCGGTGGCCAGCGGCACCTCGAAACCGATCCAGAGCAGGCTGAAAAGAATGTACCACCCGACATCCTCGTAATCGTAAACGTCGCTGGCCAGCACGCCGCCGAGCAGCCAATCGTTGAGCAGGGCCAGCGGCGCCACGCCGGCCAGAAACGCCAATGCCAGCGGACCGGCGTGCTCGCGCAGCACGTGCAGGCTCAGGTCGAGCAGTTCCGCGAAGCTGCGCTCGCGGATGGCGATGCGGGTTTTATCCAACTGCATGCTCGTCCTCGCCAGGCTGCAATCCGCCGGCGACCGCGTCTTCGTCGTACCGCGGATAGCCGAGAATAATGAAATAAAACAGCAGCAGGCAGGTCGAGATCACCGCCACCGACGCTTTGGCGCCGTAGGGCAAGGCCGACGGCGAGACGTAGCCTTCGATCAAGGCGGCCAGGCAAAACAGCAAGACGCTGGCGCACACGGTGGGCACCGCCTCGCGCGCGGCCCGCCGCAGCGACGCCGCGCGCGTCCAGCCGCGGGTGTCGATCATCGAGAACCCCAGCCTCATGCCCGCCGCCGACGCCAGCACGATGGCCGTCAGTTCAAACGGCCCGTGGGCCGTGACGAACTGAAAAAAGTTTTCGCGTTGCGGCACCGTGGCCATGTGGCCAAAAATAGTGCCCAACTGCACCGCGTTGACAATGGTTTCAAACAAGCCGCCGATGCCCAAGAGCAGCCCCGCCGCGAAACATTGCAGGCCGATGGTCGAATTGTGTTGCACGTAAAAGCCGGCCATGATGTTGCGTTCTTGCAGAAAATCTTCGGGCTTATCGTGCCGTTCGGCCAGCGGCTTGTCGTACATTTCTTCGCACTGCTGAAGCGCGGCTTTGCCCACCACCGAGTCGGCGAATTCGCGTGAGAGAAAGGCGCTGACCATCGCGGCCAGAAAGACGCCCCAGAACAGCAGGAAGGCCAGGCGCAAGGCATTGTCGCGGAACAACCGTTGCGGCACGCCGAACAGCAACTCGCGGATCCAGTGGTCTAACTGAAAGCGGCGGCTGGGATACAACTGGTTGTGCGCCCGCCCGACGAGCTGGTGAAGATATTGAACGGTGTTGGGCGGCAACTGATAGGCGTCGGCCAGGGCCAGGTCGGCGCAGACCGCGCGGTAAAGCGTGCCGAAGCGCTCGATGGTGGCGGGACCGAGCGTCTTCAGCCGCCGGCTTTCCAACAGCATGCACGATCGCTCCAGCTCGCGCCAGTTTTCACGCCGCGCTTCGAGAAACTCCGCGACTTTCATTGTTCGATCCGGTCGGCGATAAACGTGCGGTAGTATAATGCGCACAACAGCAGATCGTAGTTAATGCCCGGCGGCAGGCCGAGCTTGATGCGCAGCGGCTCGCCGACGTGCATGGCGATTTCGATTCGCCGCCGCCAGGGGAAGGTTTGCCGCCGCTGCACATAGGCCGACAGCGCGCGGGCCAACCCGCGACTGGCCCGGAAGTTGGCCGGCAGCTCGCCCGCCAGGCGAATCGCCTCGGGCTCGGTGACGCGGGCCACGCCGTAATGCCGCTGCGGTTCTTCGACAATCACCATGCTGCCGGCGGCCAGATCGCCCAGCCGCTGGCAGCGATCGGTAAACATGGCCGAGAGCAATCCGATCAGGTAGGTGGGCAGCATGATCGGCGCGCCGTCGATCAGCGTCACCGCCGGCATGCTGTCGGCTGCCCGTAAAAAGTTGCGCAGCACGGCCTGCCAGCCGGTGATCGGCTGGCCTTCGTCGGAGACGACGCGAATGCGCATCAGCCGTTTGCCGGGCGTCTGGCCGTTCCAATAGGTTTCAAACAGGCCGCCATAAAACCAATCGAGCAAAAAATACCCGACCATGAACATGCCCAGGCCGAAGCCGATTTGCCCGATGACCGAAAACGCGGTCAAGGAGATCGACAGCACGATCACCAGGGCCGCGCGGATGGCCAGGTCGATCAGGTAGGCCGGCAAGCGGCGAAAAGGCCCCGCCACGCGATATTGAAAGGCGATGTTTTCGGGCGTGACAATCTCGATGCGGGTGTCGGTGGGGGCCGCGGCGGTAGACATCGAGTGAACGAGAAAGGGAGCGCTGGGTTCGGTGAGCGATCCATTATCAAGCCGCACCGCGGCCGCCGCAAG
>DASVHB010000408.1:0-7946 GCA_036379195.1 Pirellulales bacterium | reverse complement strand
TGGCGCCGCGTTGATCGGTAATCGACAAATAACAAACCAGCGGCCGGTAGTTCGGCAACTCGGCCGACACCGTGCCGCGGGCCACCACCGCCGGCCGGCTGACCCAAGTGCGTTTCTTCCAAGGTCCGTCACCCACAGCATAATGAATCTCGCCCTCCGTGACAGGCACCTTGCTGGCGAAGCTGGCCGTCACCCCCTCGCGCGTGACCCGCGGCGGCTCGATCTGCGGCAGCGGCCGGCCGTCTTTCAGCACGCTATCGACAAAGATGCCAATTTCCTTGGGCGCCCAGCCGTCGGGATGGCTATGGGCCATTTTGACGCGCACGCACAGGTCTGCGCGGCCCGGCACCAGTTGGTACGACTGCTGATAGCTATCCAGCGGGTACGCGAAATCGTTGGTGCCATTGATAAACAGAATGGGGCAGCCGACACGCGACAAGTAGCGCGACGGATCGAAGTTCACCACCCACCGATGCCGCTGTTCGGGCGCCATTCGCTCGAAGGTGGGCACCCACACGCTGTCTTGATCTAAAAAGCCGCAACCATAAACCGGCACCGCTACTTTCAGCCGCTCGTCGAGGCCCGCCACGATGCACGTGAGGTAGCCGCCCCAGCTAATGCCGGTGATGCCGATCCGCTCGGCATCGACCTCTTGCCGAGCGGCGAGCAACGAATGCCCGCGAATGACCGCGGCCACCGCGTGATAGGTCCACATCTGGTTGACTTCGTCGTCGGCAAAATCGCGGAACTTGATCTTGTCGTCCTGGTCGGGCCCGCCGTCTTCAAGCCGTTCGCCGTCGGGACCGCGGCCCGAAAGATCCATCGCCAGGGCCGCATACCCTCGCTCGGCCCAGCGGGTGGCCCATTCGGCAAACGCCTTGCCGCCGCCGCCGTGCACCAACACCATGCCCGGAAACGGACCTTCGCCTTCCTTGGGCCGGGCGTAATAGGCAAACACCCGCGTTGGTTGCCCCTCGAAAGGCTCGTTGGTGAAAAACACTTTTTGCACCAGCGCGTTGCCTTCAGATTCTTCGCTTTTGGCATCTTCGCCCTCGGGTTCTTCCCAGGTGGCCTCGGGCGGCTGCTTGAGCTCCTGCAAATTCCACGGCCCGGTGGGTTTTGCGGCCCAGGTCGGTTGGCTCGCCAGCACCAACACAAGTGTGGCGAAAAACGAGTAGCGGCGAGTTCGTTGAAGCATTTCTGTCCTCCATGAACAAGAATCTTGGTCGGGCAAGGGGCGAGCGGAGTGCCACCGGATTCGCCAGCACCAGGGCGGGCAATCAATCTAAACCATTGTGCCGGTTCTAAAAAGGCGACTCTCAGCTTTCGCAACTCGCCATTCCGCGCGATGCGCACCGCCGTGCGCATCACCCCCCCCCCTTTGGCGGATGTGGGCTGGGGCTTGCCGAAAAGCGTTGCGAGGTCGCTCCCGCCGACCGGTCGCGGCGGCGTCCGTCGCGGACGACGCCTCCATCCGGGCAATTCACGGAATCAACCCGCCCTTGGTCGCACTTAGCACCCATCGCTAGAATAACCGCCTTCTTTGTCGTTTGGTGGCGATGGACGAAATGCGCAGAGCCGTGCGAATGGTTGTTCAAGCCCGGATGAATTCCAGCCGCTTGCCGGGGAAGATTCTAGCGGAAGTGGCGGGGCGGCCCCTGCTGGAGTACGTTGTGCGGCGGTTGCAAGCGACGCGCGATGCCGCAGGGCGGCCGGAGGTGATGGTGGCCACCACCACCGCGGCCGCCGACGACGCCACCGAGGCCGCCTGCCGGCGATTGGCCGTGGCATGTTTTCGCGGCAATGAAAGCGACGTGCTCGATCGCTACCTGGCCGCCACCGCCGACCTGGACGATGGCGATCTGGTGGTGCGGGCCACCGCCGACAACCCCTTGTATTGCCCGCGGCGCACGGCAAGGATCATCGAGCGGCACCGTCAAGCGCAGGCCGAGTATACGTGCATCACCGGGCTGTCGTATGTCGTGCCCGAAGTGATGCAGGCGGGCGCGCTGCGGCGGATGGCGGCCTTGGCGACGGCGGAACGATGCCGCGAGCATGTGACGCCCTATTTCCGCCAGCCAGGCGTCAACTTTCGCGTGGTTCAACTGTCTGAAACTTGGGAGGGACTGCGGTCCAACGTCAGGCTTACGGTCGACACGCCGGCGGAGCTCGCGCGGATGAGAACGATCTGCGAAGCAGTGGCCCACAACGATCCGCTGGTCGCTCTGGAAGATGTCTATCAATGGTGCGGCCATGAGCACACCGAACAAACCGCTCGCTGAGCTGTGCGTGGCCGTCGTAGGCTATGGCTCGATCGGCCGGCGTCACTGCGACAACCTGGGGCGATTGGGCGTAAGTCGGCGCGTCGTCGTGCGTCGGACGGAGTCGGCCAACCCAGCGTTCACGCCGCCGCCCGATGTGACGGTGGTACACTCCACAGCGGCGGCAATCGAACAGAGACTGGACCTGGCCATCGTTTGCCATCCGACCGCGCAGCATGTGTCGAGCGCGCGGGAGTTCATTGCCGCGGGCGTGCCGGTGCTGATCGAAAAGCCGTTGGCGCATCGCCTGGCCGACGCCGAGCGGTTGCTGGCCGCCGCGCGGCGAGAGAGTGCGTGGGCGGGCATGGCGTACTCGATGCGATATCACCCGGCTTACGCCCGGGCGCGCGAGTGTTTGCAAAGTGGTCGGCTAGGACGGGTGCTTTACGCGAAAGCCTGGTTCGAAACCTATCTGCCCGATTGGCATCCTTGGGAAGATTATCGCCAGGGCTACGCCGCCCGAAGTGATCTGGGAGGCGGAGTATTGCCGACGCTCGATCACGAGATCGATTTTCTGAATTGGTGTCTCGGTGCGCCGCAGGCCGCGTGCGGCATGATGACTCGTAGCGGCGCCTTGGAAATTGAGGCCGGCGACGTCGCCTCGCTTTCGATCGAGTATGGCGGCAATGTGCTGGCCACGGTGTCGCTCAGCTTGTGCCGGCGCCGGCTGAGCCGAGGGTTTGAATTCATCGGCGGTGACGGAACGTTGCGCTACGATTTCGACACGCTGCGCCTCACCCTGCAATCATCAGCGGCGCCCACCAACGAGCTGCTATGGGACGGCTCGGCGTACGATTTCAACGAACTCTATTTGGAAATGCTCCGCGACGCGCTCACCGCGCTTGCCCAGGGCCGACCGGCTTCGATTCTCTTGGAAAGCGGCGTGGAAACCCTGAAGGTGATCGAGCAGGTTCCCGGCGCGATGGGCTGACGTGCCGTTATACTTCACGCGGTTCGCAATGGAACATTCGTCTGGTGGCTGGGGCAGTCGGGTGCAAGAGTCACTCGTTCGATCGTCGCCGCGCTTCCACGACGCGAGCCAGGCCGGCCAGGTCTTTGACCGTCGCCGGCGGCTCGAAACGCTCGTCCGCCTCGAAAACAGCGCGCACCGCCGTTTCGAGCTGGGGGCTGATTTCGGTGAGCAGCCAACCGCCGTGCGTCAGGCGGTCGCCCGCCTGCGCCACCAGCCGTTCGATAACCTCGGTGCCCCGCGGCCCGGCCACCAGCGCCTGCCGCGGCTCGAAGTCGCGCACGTCGCGTGGCAACATTTCATATTCGCTCTCGGTAACATAGGGCGGGTTCGAGACGACAAAATCGAACCGCCGCTCAGACGGCAAGGCGGCGAAAAGATCGCCGGCGACGAACTCGATTCGATCGCTCACGCCGTGCGCCTCGGCGTTTTGCCGGGCCACGGCCAACGCGCCGGCCGAAACGTCGATGGCGGTCACCTGGCTTTGGGCGAGCCGCTTCGCGGCGCACACCGCCAAGATGCCGCTGCCGGTGCCCACGTCGGCAATTGTCCACGGCCCTTCGGCGGGTTTGGCCCGATCGCGCAAACGGATCACCAAAAACTCACTCTCCGGCCGGGGAATCAAGACATCGGGCGTCACCTGAAACGAGAGCGAGTAAAACTCTCGCCGCCCCACCAGGTAGGCCACCGGCGTTCCCTCCGCCCGCCGCCGCACCAGCTCGCGAAAGGCGGTGCGGGCTGGCTCGCCGGGCGACTGCTCGAACGCCGTGTAAAGCTCGATGCGCTGGCAGCCCAAGGCGTGGGCCAGCAAGACTTCGGCATCGAGCCGCGGGCTGTCGGCGCCGCGCGTCTTCAAAAAATCGGTCGTCCATTGGAGCAACCGGCCGATCGTCCAGTTTTCGGGCTGCGACATGCGGCTAACATACTGCCTTTTGATTGCGGATGACAGTCATAGGCGCTGGGGCATAGGCGCTGGGGCGCTAGGTGGAGTTGGATGCGTCAGGCCGTACGGCGGGCCGGGAGCAGCGAGTCTCGATACGCATCAAGCTAAGGTGATTTCAACGCAAAGGTCTGTAGGAACGGACTCCGTGCCGTTCCGCGGGGGCTACAGACGTCGAACGTAAAAGATACGGGTTTTCGAAACACAGGCGCGAAACGCGCCGCTTATTCCACCGTCCCCATCTGCGAGCGCTGCTGCTGGCGGTCGTACTCGATCAGCGCGTCGAGCACCGGCTCGAGGTTGCCGGCCAGAATGCTGTCGAGCTTGTAGAGCGTGAGGTTGATGCGATGGTCGGTCACGCGGTTGTCGGGAAAGTTGTAGGTGCGAATGCGTTCGCTGCGATCGCCCGAGCCGACCAGCGTTTTGCGTTCCTGGGCTCGCTTGGCGTGCTCCTGCGCGCGGCGATGCTCGTAGAGCCGCGTCTTGAGCACGCGCAAGGCCTTGGCTTTGTTCTTGTGCTGGCTCTTTTCGTCCTGGCATTGCACGACAATGCCGCTTTCGTAGTGCGTCAGCCGCACCGCCGATTGCGTTTTGTTCACGTGCTGGCCGCCCGGACCACTGGCCGAAAACAAATCGAGCCGATAATCGTCGGGCTTGATGTCGATCTCCACATCCTCGGGTTCGGGCATCACCGCCACCGTGGCCGCCGAAGTATGGATGCGGCCCTTGGCTTCGGTTTCGGGCACGCGCTGCACGCGGTGGCCGCCGCTTTCGTATTGCAGTTGCCGGAAGACGTCTTCGCCCTCCACCCCCAGGATGATCTCTTTGAATCCGCCCAGCTCGGTGGGGTGCAGCTCCATCACCTCTACCTTCCAGCCCTTGTGCTCGGCGAATTTCTTGTACATCTCGTACAGATCGCGGGCGAACAGCGCCGCTTCGTCGCCGCCGGTGCCGGCGCGGATTTCCATCATGCAGCGGGCGCGATTGGCGTCTTCGCCGCCGATGGTCATATCGAGCAGCTCGTCCCACAGCGCCTCGCGCTCGCTGCGCAGCTCGGGCAGCTCGGCCTCGGCCAATTCGCGCATGTCGGCGTCGGACTGCATGGCCAGCGCATCGGCGATCTGCTGGTTCAGGTCTTTGAAGCGGCGATACTTGGTCGCCAGCTTGGCCAGCGAGCCGCGCTCGCGCGCCACCGCCGCCATCTGACCCGAGTTGGTCAGCACCGCGGGATCGAGCATCTGCTGTTCGAGCAGCTCGAACCGGGCCAGTTTTTCGTCAAGAAGCTCACGCACAGAATGAAAGCAGCCATGTGGCACAGCCGCCCTCGGCTGTGCATCGCGGACGGGGTTAGCATCACGGAACCATCCGAGGGCGGCTGGTTCACATTCCAGTTTGAATGTCAAAACCGATTTGGGAACGTCCTCTCTGGCGTTCCGCGCAACGGGAAACGACGCCAATCGGCGTTCACGGAACGCCACAGAGGGCGTTCCCTACAGACGCCTTTCGGCGAACTTATTGAGGGGCGAACCGGCAGCCGCCGCGCCTCAAAGGCGTGCCGCTACGATTCGGCGGCTTCGACCGGGGCGGGCTTGGCCGCCTTCTTGCCGCGATTGAGGCTGGCGTAACCCGCCGAGGCAAACTTGTTCTTGAATTTCTCGATGCGGCCCGCCGTATCGACGTATTTCAGCTTGCCCGTGTAGAAGGGATGGCACGCACTGCAAATATCGACCTTCAGCTCCGGCAGCGTGCTGCGGGTGGTGAACGAATTGCCACAGCCGCATTTGACGGTGGTTTCGTAGTATTTGGGATGAATGCCCTTTTTCATGACCGAGACTCCTCGTTGGCGCGGATGCCAGCTTGCCCGCCTGCTTCGTCGGAAACGTAAAATCTTACCGCAGGGCAGGCCAAAGAACAAGAGTGCCCGGCCCGAAGCGTGTCCCAAAGTTGAGTTGGCACGTGCGAAACACACCAACCCGACGCGCAAGCGAGGAAATGCGCTGATTCTGCCTCGCTTGCGCTTCGGGTTGGTGTGGGCGATCAACTTCAATCCCCTACCCGGCCCGATGTTACCGCCCGTTCATCGCCGTCAGGTCGCCGGCGGCCTGGGCGCCCTTCGACGCGCCCGCTTCTTTCAGCTTCTCGAAGAGCGTCGTCTGCGTGTAAAAGCCCGTCAGCACGATCGGCCGATTGGGCCGCCCGGCGGGAAAAATGGCCAGCACCGGAATCGAGCTGCCGGGCGTCAGCTTGCTTAACAGATCGCTCTCGGCTTCGGGCCAGCGCGTCATGTCGGCAACCATCGTGATGACGCCGTTTTTCGTCACCCATGCTTTGGTGCCCTCGGTATTCAGCACCGTGGCTTCGAGCGTCTTGCACGTCAAGCACCAATCGGCGGTGAAGTCGACCATCACCGTCTTGCCCTCGGCGGTCAAGCGGTGCAATTCGTCGTTCGAGAAGCGGCGCCACGGCAAATGGTGATCGTCGGCCGGCGACGATTGGGCTGTTGCCGAGCGCCCCGCTTGCAAGTCGCGCGCGCCGCCGAGCGTCGCCACGTACTCGTCAAACCGTTCCTCCATGCGCGGCCCAATCCAGCGAAACGACATCACTCCAACCAGCAAAGCAAACACGACCGCCGCGGCCCAGGCCCGCGCCTTCACCGGCAGCTCGGCATAGAGCGGCGTTCGCCCGATCCACCAGCAGCCGGCCCACAGGCCCATCAAAAGAGCCAGCGTCGGCACCAGCGCCGGCCAGCGAATGAAGCTCATCAGCAACACGACGGTGCCCAGCAACACAAAGCCCATCATTTGCTTGAAAGTGTCCATCCAGGCGCCGGGCTTCGGCAGAAAGCGAATGAGTCGCGGAAACGCGCCGATCAGCAGATAGGGGCTGGCCATTCCCAGCCCGATGCTGGCGAACATCGCGTAGGTAATCAGCGGCGGTTCGGTAACGGCGTAGCCCAGCGCGGGGGCCAGTAGCGGCCCGCCGCAGGGCGTGGCCAGCACGGTGGTGATGGCGCCTTTGGCAAAGGCCCCTGAAAACCCCTCTTTAGCGGCCAACTCTCCGGCCTTGCCGCCCCCGACGAAACCGGGAATGGGAATCTCCCACACCCCCAGAAAGCTGAGCGCCATCACGAACACAATGGCCGTGAGCGTGATATTAAACGGATCGTAGGCGAACTGCTGACCCCAGGCGAAATGCGTGTTGAACCACAGCCGGGCCGCCACCGGCAACGTGGCCAACACGAGAAACACCGTGATGATGCCCAACGAATACCAGACGTTGAGCAAAAAAGCCTGGCCGCGGTTGTGCCCGCTCTGTTCGACAAACGACAATAGCTTCAGGCCGATGACCGGCAAGACGCACGGCATGATGTTGAGAATCAGTCCGGCGAGAAAGCCCGTGGACATCCACAAGAAGAGCGAGTTCGACTTTCCCGCCACGCCGACGGGTTGAAAATCGCCGCCATCGAACAAGCCCCCGCCCCCGCCGTTCGACTGGCCACTGCCTCCGGCGCCACCGCCACCGCCGCCGCGAATGCCGCTGGCCGCCTGGTCGGGATCTTTCACTACGTCTTCCACATCGCGGTATTTGCGCCGCCCGGCGATCGAAAGTGCGGTGCTTCCTTCGATCGGATTGGGGCCAATCGCCAACTTGCCCGAGAAAGCCAACGCGGCCGGCTGGTTGCAACGAGTCGCCTCGCACACCTGGTAACCCAACA
>DASVHB010000407.1:0-2025 GCA_036379195.1 Pirellulales bacterium | reverse complement strand
ACCACCGCCTGCCGATAGAGCGTCTGCGCCAGCCGCGCGCTCGTCTCGTCAATTCCGCCCACCACCTTGGGAATCACACTGGCGGCGAAGCGGGCGTTGCCGGGGTCTTCTCGCTCCGGGCTATACGCCAGATAAAAGTCGCGGCCGGCCCGCAGGCCGCCGGCTTCCAGAATCGGCAGCACCACGTCGCGCGTCGTGCCTGGATATGTGGTGCTTTCCAGCACAACGAGTTGACCGGGCCGCAAGACAGCGGCAATCTGCCGGGCCGTGCTCTCGACATACGCCAGGTCGGGATCGCGGCTTTCCGAAAGGGGCGTCGGCACGCAGATTAACAGCGTGTCGGCCTCGGCCAGCCGCCGCATGTCGGCGGTCGGCTCAAATTGTTCCTGCGCAACACATTCAGCGATCCAATCGTTGGCGATGTGGCTGATGTAGCTCTCGCCCGCCGACAACCGATCGACCTTGGCCTGATCGATGTCAAAGCCCAGCGTTCGATAGCCCGCCGCCACAAAGGCCCGAATCAGCGGCAGGCCGACATAGCCCAGCCCGATCACGCCCACGCGCGCCGTCTTGCGATCAATTGCCGTGGCCAGCTCCGCCGCTCGGTCGCCCGCCTCGGAGACAGGCTGGAACCCAACTTGGCTCGATGGTTCAGTCACGGTCGCCATGAAAACTGCCCTTGATTGCTTTCAGACATATACAGCAGGTCACGTCACAAAAACCACGGATAACACGGATGGGCACGGATAATTTCTTGGAGGATCGCCCTTCTGGCCCATCACCATTCACAGTGGCGGGCAAGTGCTTTGTCGCACTTCTAATTTAGGGTTGGCGGAATCCGTAGGGTCGGCATTGCCCACCATGCGTTCAGCGGTGGGCAATGCCCACCCTACTTGGCTCGAACCGTAATTCATAACATTGACAAAGCACGAGGAAACCTTTCCGCCAGTGCTGGTCGTGTTCCGGTCTATTCGGCGTTCTTCGCTCAGAGAAGGTGTTCCGTCCGACCACCGCCCGCCCGTGCTTCGCCCAATTGCGGTTCCGACATGCCCGCCTCGGCCTGATGCACCAGGTCGGCCATCTCTCGGGCACTAACATAATAATAGTTGAAAGTTGGCTCGTTGCGAGCCATTTCCGCCAGCGATTCGTGAAAGCGCCGCATCGGCTCGCCCAAAAGTATCGCCGCGTTGGGCTCGTGGGCGCCATGCGTGTGCAGTTTGACAAACCGCCAATCGGGCCGCCCGGCCACCGTCACGCCCGCCCGCAACCACAACCGCAGCCGATCGGCAGTGGGCGGCCGGCCGCCGTGCAGGTCGCCATTTTCCAGCCGCGGCAACAGGCCAAACTTGCGCGAGCGCCAATCGAGCGCCAGCGGCCCCTGAATCAGCAATAGGGCCTCCGGCGGCGCCTCGCCTCCCACGCGGGCGGGTTGGCCGCGGTTGTGCGACATTGGCCGCCGGCAATCGTCAAAGGCGTAATAGATGGAGTTGATGGTGCTGGTCTGACAGTCGGCCGGGGCTGAGGGCATGGTAAAATCGGCGTAGCAGCCCGTCTCGCGCAGCACGGTTAATTCATCGTTCACACCGCACCAACGGCCATCGCCGCGGGAGTTGTCGAGCGCCCAGTTGCCGTGAATGAATCCGTACGTGATCTCGCCGGCGGCGTTCTTGGCCAACAAACCGTGGCGCAGGTACAGCGTTTGCTTGAAGTCGATGAGCGTCGCCCGCAGGTTTTCCGACGTGTCGTTGTCGTGGTGCAAATGCACTTCAACTTCACCTAGCCCTTGCTGGCACATCTCGGCCAACATGTCGAGGTATTCGGCCTTATATTCCTCCGCCGGGTAAAAAAACGTATGTCGCGGCGGCCGGCCAATGCTATCGGCCAGCCCGGCGACGGATGCCGGGTATTGTCGCCGCCAGCGTTCGACGCGTTCGCGCGCCAGGTGTGGCGGGGCGTTCGCCCGCTTTGGTTCATAATGATCGGCCACACACACGAAAACGTGCAGCGGCCCATCGTCCGGCGCCG
>DASVHB010000406.1:0-14554 GCA_036379195.1 Pirellulales bacterium | reverse complement strand
GTGGTTGGGAAAGGGCGCTCATGGCTGCGGAGAAGGTGAAAGAGCGGCTCAGCCGGGCCACACGCGCGCTCGACGCCGCCGGCGTGCGGTACGCCGTGGCCGGCGGAAATGCCGTCGCCGAATGGGTGGGGCGTGTTGATGAGGACGCGGTCCGCAACACGCGCGACGTCGATCTGCTGGTCCGGCGCGGCGATCTGTCCAAGGTGCGCGCCGCGCTCGAAGCGGCCGGCTTTATCTACCACCAAGTGCTTAATGTCGATACCTTTATCGACGGGCCGCAAGGCAAGCCGAGCGGCGGCGTTCATCTGCTTTTCGCCGGTGAAAAGCTTCGGCAAGGCGACGAGCATCCTTTGCCCGATCTTGACCAGTCAGAACGAGCCGTCGCATTTCAAGTGGCCAGCCTCGAAGCTCTCGTGCGGATGAAATTGACCGCCTACCGGGACAAGGACCGTACGCACCTTCGAGATATGATCGGCGTCGGACTGATTGACTCCACCTGGCCCGCCCGCTTGCCGCCACCGCTCGGCGACCGGTTGCAGCAGTTGCTGGATGATCCGAATGGTTGAACGGCAAAGGCTCGCGTCGCCGAAGACAGCCGCAGCGTGGCGTGGGCGACACCTTTGCGCGAGATCACGGGCGAACACACGCCGCACATCGGTTTGATTCCGCATCTTCCTCTTTTGCAAGGAATAACCGCTGCGATATGAATAGCCTGGAAAGGCACCTCGAATCGGAGTCAATGCTGAGTGCTTTCGCGGAAGCTCTTGGATGGGACGGACTGCGGTCATTTTCGAAGATATTCAATGACACAGGCCAAGTGGTGGTTTGGCACGAAGCAGGCGATGCCAATTATTCGCGGACGCACTGCGCGCTGCAAATAAACCATTATCCCCTCAGGTCCGTCGACACTTTTTCGGCAGCCGTTTATGGCATTCGGTATCGCATCTGCTCCGGTTGGCACGCCTTTGCGTGCCGAGATCTATGCGAGGCGCGACTCGAAGCGCAGCGACTGCACCCTTGGCTTCATCGCGAATGGTTTCAAAGCGCGGAGCGTCGTCGCGCCTACCGTCTAGCGCATCGCGAGTGCGTGGGATACACATGGAAAAGGCTGCGCGACTTTGGTGAGCCGCACTATCCCGAAGGCGTTAAGTAAGGATTGCGTCATCCGCCGCCTCGTTTGGCCTTGCCTCGCGGTTTCCGACGGCCATTGCCCTGCTGCAGGGTCTCTTTTTCGACTTCCTGCCAAAATTGCTTGATCGCAAAGGGAGCCGTCTTGGCAGACATGTTTATGATTATTGGCCGGGGGCGGCTCTCAGGTCAAACTGAAAACTGAGCGGGCGGCGCCAATTTGGTAGAGCCGATTGAATTAAGAAGCGATATAATACCTTGATGCGCAGGATTTCAGGACAATCGCTCTATCTGGCAGGCGTGCTCATCGCGGGTGCGTTGGTGGTGGGCTATGTGGTCTGGCCCGAGGCGCAGGCGGGTCCGCGGCGGTTGGCTTTGGAAGATATTCCTTTCGACGGCGCCGCGGCCTACAAGTATTTGCGCGAAGCCTGCGACTTCGGCCCGCGCCCCAGCGGCTCGAAAGCCATGCTCGCCCAGCAGCGTTGGTTGGTCGAGCACTTCAAAGACTGTGGCGGCGACGTGGCGCTGCAATCGTTCAAGGCGCGGCATCCGCTCGATGGGTCCACCGTGCCGATGGCCAACATCATCGCCCGCTGGCATGCCGATCGCCCCGAGCGCGTGCTGCTCTGCGCCCATTACGACACGCGGCCGTTTCCCGATCGCGACCCGCGCAATCCCAAGGGAATTTTTTTGGGCGCCAACGACGGCGCCAGCGGCGTGGCCGTGCTGATGGAGCTGGCTCGTCGGCTGCCCAAGCTGCCGGGCGAGCTGGGCGTCGATATCGTGCTGTTCGACGGCGAAGAGCTGGTCTTTGACGAGGTGGGCGAGTACTTTTTGGGGGCGACGCATTTTGCGCGTGAGTATGTCCGCCAGCCGCCCGAGCGGCCGTACCGGTGGGGAGTGCTGCTCGATATGGTGGGCGGCGCCGATCTGCACTTGCCTCAAGAGATCAACGGCCTAAGCTGGAACGACACGCGACCGCTGATCTCGGCCCTGTGGGGCACGGCCCGGCGATTGGGCGTGCGCGAGTTCATCGCGCGCCGCGGCCGAGAAGTGCGCGACGATCATTTGCAACTGCACGATATCGCCGGAATTCCCATCTGCGACGTCATTGACTTTGACTATCCCTATTGGCATACCGAACAGGACACGCCGCGGCACTGCTCAGCGCTGAGTCTGGCCAAGGTGGGCTGGGTGCTCCAGCAGTGGCTCGAGGAAGAAAGCACCGGCAGCCGCCCAAAGGACCGACGATGACGATCGGACCGACGATGACAATCGCAAGCCTCAGTATGATCGTGGTGTCTCGGTTCGGCTCAGTCGGGCGACCGACGGCAGAGACGTTGCCCGGCAATGGGCATCTGGCGCAGGCCGCGGCCGCGTGGCTGATGCCGCTGCTCGTGGTGTTGCTCGGCGGCGGGTTGTTGGTGTGGCACTGGCAATGTTGGCGGGGCGCGTGCGCGGCGGATGATGGACGAGACGAGCTCGATTATCAGCGGCGCCGGTTTCGGCGGCGCATGCAAACCAGCGGCATGTTGCTGTTGGTGGGCGTGGCGATGGCGTGCGGACAAGCGATCTCGCCGCAGCGGCATCCCTCGTTGTTTGTCTCGGTTTGGGCCGGCGTGGCGCTGCTGGCCGTCTGGGCGATGGCGCTGGCCTTCGCCGATGTGCTGGCCACACGGGCGCACGTTAGCCGCCTGCTGCGGCGGCAGTTCGCCGAGCAGGCCAAGCTGCAGGCAGAACTGATGCGGAAAAAGCGGAAGCCACCCGGCGAAAGTCACCGTTTTTGATTGCTCTTGCAGGCGTTCGTTGTTCTCGCTATTGTCCGGCTCATTTCCCGCACCAAGCGTGACTCAGTTCCTTTCCGATGGGGTTCGGCAATTTGGTCTCCGGCTGCGCCTCGCCTTGGCGGCCGGAGGGCTGGCATTGCTTGTTCCCCTGGCGGTGGCGGGCTGGTTACGGCCCAGTCCGCTGGGGTTTGGCACACACCGGCAATTGGGGCTGCCCCCTTGCACGTTTGTTTGGCTGTTTGGCATCCGTTGCCCTTCGTGCGGCATGACCACTTCCTGGTCGCACGCGGTCCGCGGACATTGGTTGGCGTCGGTTCGATCGAATTCAGGCGGCGCGGCACTGGCGGCGGTGGCCATGATTGCCGGGCCGTGGCTGGTGGCTTCGGCGATCGCGGGACGCTGGCTCGTCCGGCCGCCAAGCGATCGGGTGATCGCCGCACTGGCAATTGGGTTCATCACCATCACCCTCATTGATTGGATCTACCGGCTTTTCACGTTCGTCTGAGGTAAAACATGTACCGTCGATCATGGATGATCTGTCTGGGGTTGCTGCTGGCCGCGTCGCTGGCGTTGCAATTTGGCTGCACGAAGGCGCTGGTTACCGCGGCTTATCTGATCAAGGGCACCAACGACCCCGCCGAGTTCGACGAGCTGAAAGACAAACGCGTGGCCGTGGTCTGCCGTTCGCAGACCGACTTGGGTTTTGAAGCGGCGGGCGTCGATAAGCAATTGGCCTTGGCCGTCGGCGAGCTGCTCCGCACGCGCGGCCGGCACATCAAGGTGATCGACCAGCGCGAGGTCGACAACTGGATCGATGAAAACGCCTGGGAAGACTTCTCGGACATCGGCCGCGCTTTGGAAGATTGCGACATGGTGGTGGGCATCGACCTGCTGAGCTTTAGCCTCTACCAGGGGCAAACGCTCTACCAGGGCAATGCCGAGGTGAAGCTGATCGTGTGCGACATGTCGCACGGCGGCAAGCCCGCCTGGGAGAAGAGCATGAACGCGGTGGTTTATCCGCTCAATCACGGGCGTCCCGCGCAGGACGAACCCCCGGCCCAGTTCCGCCGCAAGTATGTCGACGTGCTGGCCAAGGAGATTTCGCAGCACTTCTACCCGCACGACCATTTCTCGAAAAATCGCGAAGCGCTCTACGACGATTGATCGGCGGTCTTGAAATCGTTCCGCTGCTTGATTTATGGTGGAAACACCACGTCGACAATCGCGCGGCGATCGACGCCTTCCGCGAGGCAGCCGCCGCCGCCAAGCGCACGCGAGAAACGCTTGCCAAGCAGTACGATTTGCTACTGGGGCGGGGGTGAACTGCTTTCGATGGCTTCGCCCCACCCCCAACCCGGGGAACCGGGCCCTCTCCAGAGGTCGCCAATTGCTGAAGTATGCGGCGGCGCCGCTTCTGGTTTAACCCGCATCGCGCAGATCCTCTCGTAGCCGCCGCACAGCGCGCCCCCACTCACCCGCTGCGCAAGCGAGGCAAGTTCAATGGCGGCCCTCGCTTGCGCTTCGCGCTAGGTGTGAACGGGTGCGCAATGCGGGCTAAGGCAGCCGACTGCTTGCCGGGGGATTGACAGCAGCACCCCTTTAAGGGTAGGAATGATAATCGGGTCGAGCACGCTTGGCTCCCCGAAAGCTTGATTTCGTGCAATCTGTATTATTCTATTCTAGGTTTCGCGTCCTCATGAGAAAATCGCCAATGTACCGCCCCAATCGGAAAATGGGTGCCCGCGCTGGGTTCACCCTGGTCGAGTTGCTTGTCGTGATTGCCATTATTGGCATTCTCATCGCCTTGTTGTTGCCCGCGGTTCAGGCGGCGCGTGAGTCCGCCCGTCGCTCGCAGTGCGTCAACAATCTGAAGCAGTTGGGAATTGCCATGAACAATTTCCACGATGTCCAGAAGCGCTTTCCGGTGTCCTATCAGGAACCGTTGTTCGCATATCCAGCCGGTACGAATAACTGGCCCGGCGGTAGGGCCCGGTGGAGCTTTTTGGTGTCCTTGCTGCCTTTTGTCGAGCAACAGGCGCTGTATGACGCGTTCATGACGATGCAACTTAGCGGCGGCGGGGGAACCGTCGTGGCCAATAGCAATCCTTGGTCCTGGCCCGCTTGGGCGCTGCCAACCCCGTTCACCCAGACGCGCGTCCCCATCTACATCTGTCCTTCGGATGCGCAGGCTACCTATGTGGAAGACGATCCCAACTTGATTCCGAATAGCTACCACGGTAATCGCGGCGATTATTTGGTCGAGAACGGTTGGTGGGAGTGCCGTGGCGTGTTTGGCACCGGCGGCTACAACGTCCTCACCATGGCGTCGATCAAGGATGGCGCGAGCAATACCGCCTGCATCAGCGAATGCAAGATTGGCCGGAGCGGCAGCAAAGATGTCACTATGGGCATGGCGGTCGGTACTGGCATTGGAAATGGGTCGCCTCCCAGCATGTGCCTGGCGACGGTGGGAGCTGCAAACCTATTCACAACCGGGGTGTACACCAACTCCAGCCCCGGCGGCGGCAAGTATCTTCCTGGTTATCGCTGGGCCGATTCGCTGATCATCTACACCGAGTACTTTCACATGGTCGCGCCAAACGGACCCACTTGCGTGGGCGGAGCGAACCCCGAGAACCAGTGGACGATGAAGACCGCCAGTAGCTACCACCCCCAGGGAATCAATGTGGCGATGCTCGATGGATCGGTTCGGTTTGTCAACGACGCGATCGACGCCGGCAATCCGGCGATGACCGTGCAACAATCGTCTTCATACGGCGGTAACAATCCTCAGGAGTACATGGGGCCGACCCCTTACGGCGTATGGGGGGCAATGGGTACTAGCCGCAGCGGTGACCAATCGGTGACTACGACGGCCCCATAGCGGTAATCATGCTGTTGCTTGTTTCGCTTGGACCGATCAACCGCCGTTCTCTTACGACGATGTTGAAGACACAGTTATCCAGTTTTCTCTCGATTGCAGTCGGTGTGTGCGCCGTTGCTTTACTCGGCTGCGGGGAAAAACCAAAACCAGTTGCCACCGAGTTCGTCGAGGGCATCGTCACTCTCGACGGAAAGCCGGTTGAAGATGCGACGGTTACGTTTGCTCCAGTCAGCGAGGGTGCCGGCGCATCAGCCAGCGGTAGGACCGACCCGGCCGGAAAGTACACCCTCACGGCGGTAGGCGCCGGCAAGGGCGCTCAGGCCGGCGGCGGTACGTTGCCCGGAGAATACTACGTAGGTGTCCAAAAAGACCAATACCCTGACATACCGGGGTCGGACCAGCCCGATTACGAACCTCCTAAGTCGGAGGGACGTCCCCAAGCGCCTACCTTAACTCACATCGTTCCTCAAAAGTTCAACGACCCGCGAAAATCGGGGATCAAGGTCACGGTGAAGGCGGGCAAGAACGATATCCCTATCGAGCTCAAATCGAGCGACTAACGGGGCACGACCGAGATCTGCGGCGAGCCCTCCACGAAAATCAGTTCCTGGTCGGCAGCCAAGTCGTTGAATTCTTGCTCAACGCCCGAGGGCCACGCGATCGTTAGTTTGCCAACTCGCGTCGACTTGCCCAGCCCGAACACCAATTGTCGTTGATTGCTGGCCTGATAGCCGTCGCCAGCGCACAGCCACTGCGTTTGGCGGCGGTCGCCCATCGTCGCCGTGACGATGGCGCCGATCGCGTCGCGCGACGATTGAACGCCCCGAAGCTGCACGCACAGGTAGTGACCGGCGCCGTCCGTCTGGTTGGTGACCAGGGCCGCGGGACTCTCCAGCGATGAAACCGCGAAATCCTCGCGCCCATCGCGGTTCCAGTCCAACCGTGCGAGGCCGCGGCCAAAGTACTTCTGCTGGAAGTACGCGCCCAACGTATCGGCCGAACGCTCCTGGAACCGGCCGTTCCCGACGTTGCGAAAATACTGAGGGCGCATCGCATAGGAAACGCCCGGAGATACAAACTCGTGGACGTGCCCGTTGGTGACCACCAAATCGGGCAGGCCATCGAGCTCGCCGTCGATGAACTGAGTGCCAAACCCCAGCATGGCGAAGCTGGGCCGGGCCAGGCCCGCCGGTCCGGTGGCATCGATAAACACGTCGGTGTCTTGCTGCACATACAGCGTGTTCGATTCGTCTGTGAAGTTGGTGACGAACAGGTCGAGCTTGCCGTCGCCGTTGGCGTCGCCCGCGGCGACGCCCATGCACGCGTTCGCCCTGCCGCTGCCATCGTAGGCCAGCCCCGCGATCACTCCTCGTTCTTCGAACCGCGGAGGCGCCCCAGCGGCCGAACCGCGGTTGACGAAATAAAAGTTCGCATCTTCGTCGTTGGCGACAAACAGATCTAACCGGTGGGCGCCGGCGAAATCGGCCGCGACAATGCCCAGGCCGTTGCCGCCGGCCACGCGCATGCCGGCCGCCTGGGTCGATTCTTCAAAGCGGCCGTCGCCCAGGTTCAGATAGAAATCGTCGGGCGCCGGCTCGAACGACGATGGCTTCAGCGAGCGCGGCAGCCCATCGAGGTTGGAGAATCGCTCGAAAACGCCCGGCCCTTGAAAGTAATTCACATCATAAATATCGGGCAAGCCGTCACCGTTCAGATCAGCCAGCAGGCAACTGGTGGTCCAGCGGTCGGTTGAGATGCCCGCCGATTCGCTGACATCGGCAAAGGTTCCATCGCCGTTGTTCACGTAGAGCCGGTTAACGCCGATATTGGCCACGTAGAGATCGGGAAAGCCGTCGTTGTTGAAGTCGCCAATGGTCGCGCCCTGACTGAAACGATCGTCGCCGAGTCCGCTGGCTTGCGTCACGTTGTGAAATCGCCCGTCGCCAAGATTGCGATAGATGGCGTCGAGAAACTCCGTCTGACCGGCCGTGGGGGGCCAGCGACAGCCCTGCGTGAAGTAGAGATCGGGCCAGCCATCGAGATCGTAATCGAGTACGGCGATGCCCCCGCCCGTGGTCTCATACATGAACGCCCGGTGACCGCCCGGTGCGCGGCCGCAAAAATAGGAGAACGTGACGCCGGCCTGGCCGGCATCGTCTTCGAACCGCGCGCTGGCCGGGCTGGCCGCCGCTTGCGCGAGAAGTGTGGGTTTGCGCCGATCGATTCCCGCGGGGAGCGAATAATGCGATAGATCGAGCTGACGGCCGAGATCGACCTGCGGCAAAGTCGGCGGCAACAAGTCGTTGAGCTGGGGTTCGATGCGCGCCAGCGCCTCGCGCGCCCAGCCGGCGTCGCCCAGGGTCGAGAGCGCGATCTGGTTCCAGGTCCAGGCCTCCCATAAACGGCCGAGCGTTTCGGCCTGCACGGCGGCGACGAATAGCGCCTTCGGGTCGTCGCGATGGTGAAACAACGTCGATAGCGTCTCGGTAAACGCGGATAAAGCGGCGGCGCGGGCGGCCACACCTTTGGCCATCTCCGCTTCGCCCAGTGCGTCGAGCACTTGCGACAACTGCACCGTGGCGACCTGGTGGTTGGCGTCGCGCCGCAGCGCTTCCCAAAAACAGCGGGCCGCGGCCTGAGTTTGACCGCGGCGCTTGGCCCAGCGGCCGCGCACGGCCCAGACATCGGGATGTTCGTCCGCCTCGGGCGGCAGAGACGCGGCCCATGCTACCAGCTCCTCGTCATTCGGCCCCGCCAACAGGGCTTGGCCGAGCAAGGCATGGGCCTCGATGCACTTCGGGCAATCGGCGAGCACCGCTCTCAACATGTCAGCCGCCTCGACGAATTCCTTCCGGCGGATTCGGATGCGGGCCAGCCCGATCAGCGGCGCCACGTCGTCGGGCGCCGCGGCCCGAAAGCGGGCCAGTTGTTCGGGTTCTTCCACGGTTTGCGCATGATCGCCGGCCAACAGCAGCAGGGTGTACGATGCGCGACGCTGGCGTAAGAGTTCGTACAGATGCGGCAACGATTCGAATCGGCGGCCTTCCAACGTAAGCAGATTCGCGATACGGTCGTGAGCCAGCGCGTTGCGACGATCGATTTGCAGCGCTTCGAGAAACTCGGCCTCCGCCCTCGAAGCGTGCCCGAGTTTCAACCAGATGTCGCCCGCCGCGCAGCGTGCCTGGACCGCTTCTTCGCCGGCGTCGGCCTTGACCCGGTCGTAGTAAGCCAGCGCTTCGGTCGAGCGGTCTTGTTTGCTGGCGGCTTCTCCCGCCAACAGCAGCGCCTCGGCCAACTCTGGCCGGGCCGACAAAATGCGGTTGCAGATCTCCTCGGCGGCGTCGTACTGTTTGGCTTCCAGCGCCTGGCGAGCCGGTTCGAGCAGCCGTTCGGGCAGCATTACATGCTGCCATACCCGCCAACCGACGGTTGCCGCCAAGATGGCCAAGACAACCGGCAGCAGTTTTTCTAAGGGCCGACGTTTCGGGGGATTATTTTGGGTGCGTCGCGGCATCGCTAGCTGCTTCCCGGCATGGCTAGCGCGGATTAGTCATCAGCCCCGGGGGTGTCCGAACGACGGTGCTGTCACACCAAGCGCGAAGCGCGAGCGAGGCAAGTTCGTTGCGCGTCCTCGCTTACGCTTCGGGTTAGTGTGGGCTGATGAATAATCCGGGCTAGAAGTGAGCCGCCAAGGTCGGCAAGAGTACTTTGGCACGGCAGAAACATGCTAGTCCGTTGACCCCGCCGCGGCAAGTTCCCCCTTCCGGGCCGCTATCTTTCAGCGCGGCACGACCGCAAACAAGGCAGAGTTTTCGACGACGATCAATTCCTGGTCGGCCTTCACGTCGCTGAATTCCTGAGTCACGCCCGACGGCCAGACAATGCGTAGTCGATCGACGCTGGTCGAAGCCCCCAAGCCAAAGACCAATTGCCGTTGATTGCTGGCCAGATAGCCGTCGCCAGCGGTCAGCCACTGCCTTTGGACGCGGTCGCCAAGGTTGATCGTCACGGCGGCCCCAATCGCATCGCGCGACGATTTAACGCCCCGCATTTGTACGGCCAGATAGTGACCAGTCCCTTCCGTCCGGTTGGTCAGCAGCGCCACCGGCGCGTCGAGCGAAGTGACCACGAAATCTTCACGCCCGTCGCGGTTCCAATCGAGCCGGGCCATTCCGCGTCCGAAATACGTTCGCCGGAAATAGTCGCCGAGCCGTTTCGCCGGGATCTCTTGAAACTGTCCGCCCCCCACATTACGAAAGTATTGCGGAGGCATCGCGCCAGAAACGCCTTCGGGCGGAAAATCGTGGACGTGCCCGTTCGTGACCACCAGGTCGACCAGGCCATCCAGTTCGCCGTCGAGGAATTGCGTGCCGAAACCTAGCATGGCAAAGCTCGGCTTGGCCAGGCGCGAAGGCCCGCTCAGGTCGATGAACGACTGGTCGTCTTGCTGCACATATAGGGCGTTCGCTTCCTCGGCAAAATTGGTAACGAACAGGTCGACTTTGCCATCGCCATTAGCATCGCCGGCGGCCACCCCCATGCAGGCTTGCGCCCGGCCGAGGCCGTCGTAGGCCAGGCCGGAAATGGCCCCCCATTCTTCAAACCGCGGGAAGTCGCCGCCGCTTGGCGTGCGGTTCACAAAGTAAAAATTGGCGTCCTGATCGTTGGCGACGAACAGGCTTAGCCGGCCGGCGCCGCCGAAATCGGCCGCCACCACCCCCAGCCCGTTTCCTCCCGCGACCCCCATGCCCGATAATTCGGTCATCTCTTCAAAGCGGCCATCGCCCCGATTGAGCAAGAAGTTGTCGGGGGCGGCTTCAAACATGCGAGGGCCGCAGGTGCGCGGCACGCCGTCGGCCGAATGGCAGATCTGCTCGAAAAGGTTTTGGCCCTGCAGGTAATTCACATCATACAAATCGGGCAAGCCGTCGGCGTTCAGGTCTGCCATCACGCAACTCGTGGTCCAACGATCGGCCGAAATGCCCGCCGGCTCGCTGACATCGGTAAACGTTCCGTCGCCATTATTCGCATAGAGCCGGTTCACGCCGATATTGGCGACGTAGAGATCGGGAAAGCCGTCGCTGTTGAAGTCGCCCACCGTCGCGCCTTGACTGAAGCGATCGTCGCCGAGCCGGCTGTCTGGCGTCACCTTTTCAAATCGGCCATTGCCCAGATTGCGATAAAGTTCATCGAGAAACTCGGTTTGCCCGGCTTGCGGGGGCCAGCGGCAGCCTTGCGTAAAATAGAGATCGGGCCAGCCATCGAGATCGTAGTCAACGACCGCGACGCCTCCGCCGGTCATCTGAAACATGCGAGCTCGCGGTTCATTCGCTTTCTGGCCATAGCGGTAACGGAAGTCGATGCCGGCTTGTTGGGCAAGGTCTTCAAACCTCGGCTCAACGGAACTGGGTGCAAGCGGTGAGGAGGCGATGGAACGCCTGGCGCGAGGCTCGGACGGCAGTGGATAATGCGATAAATCGAGTTGGATTCCGAAATCCGCTTGAGGCAAGGTCGGCGGCAAGGCGTCGTTGAGGTTCGGCTCGATGCGCGCCTGCGCCTCGCGCGCCCAACGTACATCGCCCAGCAGCGAGATTGCCGTCCGGTTCCAATTCCAGGCCTCCCAAAGGCGGCCCAACTTTTCGGCCCGCATGGCGACCCGGCGCAGCCGCTTGGGGTTTCGACGATTGTCGGCCAGCGATGCGATCGTCGAAGAGAAATCGGACAACGCCGCGGCACGTTCGGCCAGGTCCTTTGCCTTGGCCGACTCGCCGAGCGCCTCAAGCGCCTGCGATAACTGCAGCGTGGCCGCCTGGTGGTTGGCATCGCGCCGCAGCGCTTCCCACAAGCAGCGCGCGGCCGCTTCCGTCTGACCGCGGCGTCTGGCCCAACCCGCTCGAGCAAGCCAGACATCGGGATGCGCGTCGGCATCGGGCGGAAGTGCCGCGGCCCATTCGTCGAGCTCGTCGTCGCTGCCCTCCTGCAGCAAGGCCCGTCCGAGCGTGGCATGCGCCTCGATGAAATGGTTCGCGGCGGCAATTACCTGGCGTGCCAGGCGGGCCGCTTCGGTATAGTTCTTTTGACGCAGCTCGACGCGGGCCCTGCCAATCAGCGGCGCCGGGTCGTCCGGCGCCGCGGCCCGGAAGCGGGCCAACTCGTCGGGCATGTCGACGGGCTTCAACGAGTCGCCGGCAAACAGCAACAGGTCGTACGAAGCGCGGCCTTGTCGCAACAGTTCGTAGAGGTGCGGCAACGACTCGAAACGGCGATTTTCGACGCTGAGCAGCAGCGCCAGACGCTCGTGAGCGAACGCAGACTGCGGTTCGATCGCCAGCGCTTGGCGATACTTGGCCTCGGCCTTCGACGCATGACCGACGGTGAGCCAGATGTCGCCGGCCGAGTTCCGCGCGCGCACGGCCATGTCGCCGGCGTCGAATCGATCGTAATATCCTAGCGCATCGCGCAGATGACCCTGCTTAGCGGCGGCTTCGCCCGCCAACAGCAGCGCCTCGGCCGATTGAGGCCGGGCTGCCAAAATCCGTTCGCACAGCTTCTCGACCGCGGCGTACTGCTTTGCTTCCATCGCCTGGCGCGCGGGTTCGAGCAACCGCTCGGGCGAGGTACTCTGCTGCCACACCCGCCATCCGACCGTCGCCGCCAAAGTCGCCAAAACAACTGGCAGCAGTTTCGCCAGGCGCCGGCGCTTTGGGGGCGGGCGCTTCGGCGGAGTATGTGAGCTGAGCCGCGGCATAACTAGCTGCTTCCCGGGCATAGCTAGAAGTGAGCCGCCAAGATCGAAAGAAGCACCTTGGCACGGCAAACGCATGCTAATCGGCAGACTCGGGCATGACAAGCCCCGAAATATCTGTCCAACGCTACGGCGGTGACAGCAATCCGCATTCTTGACTCTCGTGGACCGATATGCTCTGCTCCTCGGGTCTCAAGTATTTAAGGAGTCGCCGTGCGTTGGAGCCAGACGCTCATTCCCACGATGAAAGAAACGCCCGAAGGGGCTGAGATTCCCAGCCATGTGCTCATGTTGCGGGCCGGGCTGGTGGGGCAGGTCATGGCGGGGGCCTATACCTATCTGCCGTTGGGCCTGCGGGCCTTGCGCAAGGCCGAGCAGATTGTGCGTGAAGAGATGGACCGGGCCGGCGCCGTCGAGCTGCTCATGCCGGCGCTCACGCCCATTTCGCTGTGGGAGCGCAGCGGGCGGGTCGAAGCGTTTGGCAACGTGCTCATTCAATTCAAGGTGCGCCGCCAGAACCGGCAGGTACACCTGGCCCTCGGTCCCACGCACGAAGAAGTGGTCACCGACCTGGTCGCCCGGCATGTGTCGAGCTATCGCCAACTGCCCATCACGCTCTATCAGATTCAGACCAAGTTTCGCAACGAAGAGCGGCCCCGCTTTGGCGTGCTGCGCACCAGCGAATTCTTGATGAAAGACGCCTACAGCTTCGACACCTCGATCGATGGGCTGAATCAAAGCTACGACAAGATGTATCACGCTTATTGCCGCATCTTCGATCGTTGCGGACTGAGCTACCTGCCGGTCGAAGCCGAGAGCGGCCCCATCGGCGGCGACGCCAGCCACGAGTTCATGGTGCTGGCCGACAATGGCGAAGACACCGTCGTACACTGCGCGGCCTGCGGCTATGCTGCTAATCTCGAACGCGCCGATGTGGGCGACCGCGCGGCTTCGGCCGTGCCGGCCAGTGCGCAACCTCGCCAAAAAGTCGATACGCCGCAGGCCGGCAGCATCGAGGCGGTCAGCAAAATGCTCGGTTTCCAACCGGCCCAGATGATCAAGACCTTGATCTACGTGGCCGACGAAAAGCCGGTGGCGGTGCTCGTGCGTGGCGATCACGAAGCCAACGAAGGCAAAATACGCCGGCTGCTGGGCGCCAAGAGCCTGGCGCTGGCGCCGCCCGAAGTCATCGAGCAAGCCACCGCCGCGCCGGTCGGTTTCGCCGGGCCGGTGGGCCTGAAGATTCCCATTTGGGCCGATCACGACGTGGCCGCGATGAGCAACGCCGTCACCGGCGCCAACGCCGCCGACGCCCACTTCACCGGTGTCAATCGCCCCCGCGATTTCGAGGTGAACCAGTTCGCCGATGTGCGCAATGCGGCCGATGGCGACCCTTGCCCGCGATGCCAGAAAACACTGGCCTTGCGCCACGCCGTCGAGGTGGGCCACGTCTTTAAGTTGGGCGCCAAGTATTCCGACGCCCTGGGCGCGAAGTTTCTCGACGAAAAAGAGCAGCAGCATTCGGCCATCATGGGCTGCTATGGCATTGGCGTGAACCGAATCATCGCGGCGCTGATCGAGACACAGCATGACGACAACGGGGTGGTCTGGCCGATGTCGCTGGCCCCTTACGAGGTGCTGCTGGCGCCGCTCAACGTCAATCAGGCCGACGTGATGGAAACCGCCGAGCGGCTTTACGCCGACTTGACCAGCGCGGGCGTCGAAGTATTGATCGACGACCGCGACCAGCGGCCCGGCGTCAAGTTTAAGGACGCCGACCTGATCGGCATTCCGCTGCGGGTAGTGATCGGTGGGCGGAGCCTGAAAGACGGCCAGTTAGAAATCAAATGGCGTTGGAAGGATGCGCCCGAGCTGATCCCGCTGGAAGGCGCCGTCGTTAAGCTGGCCGACCTGGTGCAAGCCGAGCGCAATCTCGGCCACGCGACGACGGAAGGCATCCTCTAGTCGGTTTTTGTGGGTAGCGCTTTACCGCGCCTACCGTCGGTGGCT
>DASVHB010000405.1:0-2870 GCA_036379195.1 Pirellulales bacterium | reverse complement strand
GGCGCGAGTATGTGCGTGCGGCGGAAGTTTATGCGGATCTTGATCAAAAATATCCCGAGTCGAAACACCGTGAGCAGGCCCTGTTCGCTTCCGCCCGCTGCCATGAACTCGCCGGCAATTCGGACGAAGCCGCCGCGAAGTACGAGTCGCTGTTGGAGCAATTCCCTCAAGGCGAAACCGCCACACGCGCGAGATACGCGTTGGGTTGGACGCAACTTACCCGGCAAGATTACACCGCCGCGGCCCAAGCGTTCGACGAGCTCCTGGCAAAGCACCCGGAGGACCAACTCGCGCCGCGCGCACACTATGGCCGCGCGCTGGCCCGCGAGCAGCTTAAGCAATATCCCGCGGCGTTGGACGACGCCCAGGCTTATTTGCAATCCGATGCCAAGGGCGAGGCCCAGTCGGACGCTCGCTACTTGATCGGCCTCTGCCAGGCGCGGCTCGACCGGCCAAAGGACGCCGCGGCCACGTTTCGCGAGCTACTGGCCGACGATCCGCAATACGTCGGCGCCGACAAGGCGCTCTATGAGCTGGCCTGGGCGTTGATCTCGCTCGACGATTCACCGGCGGCGGCCGACGCCTGGCGGCGGCTTGCCAGCGAACATCCCAAAAGCCCCTTGGCCGCCGACAGCCTCTATCGACTGGCTGAGCGGCAATTCGAACAGGGCGAGTTCGCCGCGGCGGCAGCGGGCTTTGCCGAGGCATTGCGGAAGGCGGGCAAGCGGCCGCTGGCCGAACGAGCGGCCTACCAGCTTGGCATGGCGCAATTCCGTCAAGAAGCCTTTGAAAAATCCCGGCAATCGTTCGCGTATCAGCGGCAGACCTTTCCGCAAGGGCCGCTGGCGGACGACGCGGCTTTTATGGAAGGCGAATCGCTCTTCCAGCTCGGCAAGTATGCCGAGGCGCTGGCGGCCTATGGCCGATCGCACCATCCTTCGGCCGAAAACGCCGCCGTGCTTCGGTTGCTGCATTCGGCGCAGGCCGCGGCAAAAGTCAAGCAATGGGACAACAGCCTGGCTTTGCTCAACGAGGCGGCGCAGCAATTCGGCGATTCGCCGTATTTGCCCGACATCCGCTTCGCGCAGGCCCTGGCAAAGCAAAATCTTGGCAGCTTGAACGAGGCCCAGGCGTTGTACGAAGACGTTACGGCCAAGAGCGATGGCGAGATTGCGGCGCACGCGAGGTTTTCGATCGGGCAGATGTATTTCGAGCAGAAGCAATACGACGAGGCGGTCAAGAACTTTGTGAAGGTGGCCTATGGCTATAGCGCGCCTCGCTGGCAAGCGCGGGCGCAGTTTGAGGCGGGCCGTTCGTTCGAGGCGTTGGGCAAACGCCGTGAAGCCGCCAAATCGTACCAGGAGCTGATCGATCAGTTTCCCGAGAGCGCCGAGGCCGCTCGTGCCCGGCAGCGGCTGGCGGCGCTTGGCGCCAAGTAACGGGCGGGCCAGCGGCAGCTATTCCGGCAGCGGCTTGCCGCGCGTTTCGGGTGCGAAGCAGATCAGCACCAGCCCCACCAGGTAAATCAAACTCATCGATGAACACGCCAGCGGATACCCGCCCGAGAGCGTGATGGGACCGAGCGTTACGTCGTTGGGAAACTGCGTCATCAGGTTGCCGGCTTGCAATGCGCCCACGGCGGCCAGAATGCGGCCAAAGTTATAGCCAAAGCCCTGGCAGGTCGCCCGCACGCCGGTGCGAAACAGTTCGGGCAGATAGAGCGGCAGCCAACCATAGAACGAAGCCGTGCAGAGGCCCGCGACAAACGCCGCGAACAAAAAACGCCCGTCAAACACTGGATGAAACTGATAGAGCCAAATCAGCGACGCGACCGAAGTGACACAAAGCAAGGCATAGGTGAGCCGGCGACCGAGCCACCCGCCCGCCAGCGCGGCGACAATGGTGCCGACCACCGCCCCAAACGCGGAGTACATCTGCGTCTGTTCTTTGGCGCCAGCCAGCCCGTCGGTCATTTTGTCGGCCCAACTCGGCGCCCACGTGGCCCCGGCCCAGGTGGCCAAAAGCGGCACGCCCGAAAGCCCAGCCGCCAACAACATACGCCCGAGCGTCGAGCGCATGGCGGCCGCCGACAACCCGCTGGTGCGGCTTTCGCGCTGCAAATAACGCACGACCGGAAAACTATACCCCACCACAGCCACGGCGGTGCCGGCCAGCGTGGCCAACAGCGGCGCCGCCAATCCTTGCGGATCGTGCCAGACGTAGATGATCAGCGCCGGACCGGTCGAACCGAACAGCACGCCCAGCAGGTCGCGCGTGGCCCAGTGCGAAGTGCCGCCGCGCTGCTGCTCGTGACGCCAGCGCTGCGATTCGGGCACGAACAATCGAATGAGCACGGTGAGCGCCGCGGGCGCCGCGCCCACCACCATCATCAGCCGCCAGGCTTCGTGCGACACCAGCGAATCGACCGCGCCGGCCGACAGCCCGACTTTTGAGAGCAACGAGGTGATGCTCGAAAGGTTGTCGCCAACGGCGTAACCGACGATTCCGACGAGCAGAAAACCGACGTTGGCGGCCGCGCCGATCAGCCCGGCCATCAGCGCCCGCGAGCGGTTGGGCCAGACTTCCATGACCAACGCCACGCCGAGCGACCATTCGCCGCCGATGCCCAGCGACGAAACGAACCGCAAAATGCCGACCTGCCAGGCCGTCTCGGCAACGCCGCACAGCCCCGTGAAAAGCGCGTAGGTGAGCACGCTCAGGGTCATCGCCCGCACGCGGCCGATGCGGTCGCCCAGCCAACCGAACAACACGCCGCCCGCCGCGGCTCCGACCAGAAACACGGCGATGATAATACCAAAGGCACGCGCCACGTGATCTTCGGTGGGATTGGTCGACGCGAGCAAATCCTT
>DASVHB010000404.1:0-5071 GCA_036379195.1 Pirellulales bacterium | reverse complement strand
AATGTATTGGGCGACAACGACGCGAGTAACCTCTTTCACGGGCTGAGCGGCTCACCGTTGGTCGTCGATGGCGCCGTGGTGGTCACCGTCGGTGGCCGGCGCGGCGCGTCCTTGGCCGCCTACGATCGTCGCACGGGCGAGCGGCTCTTTCGCGGCGGCGACGACCCGGCGGCATACGGTTCGCCCGTGCTCAGCAGCATCGCTGGGCAAGATCAGATCCTCGTGTTCAATCGGCCTGGTTTGGCGGCGCACGATGCCCAGAGCGGCCAGGTGCTTTGGAGCTTTCCGTGGGCGAACGACCAAGAGACCAATTGCTCGCAGCCCCTGCCGCTCGCCGGCGGTCGTGTGCTCGTTTCAACGGGTTATGGCAAAGGCGCCGCCCTGGTGGCGGCTCGACATAGCCTGGGCAAATGGTCAACGGAGGTGCTTTGGACCAGTCGCGGCTTGAAGTGCAAATTCTCCAGCCCTGTGGTTCGCGGCGGTTTTGCGTATGGCCTGGACGACGGTGTGCTGGCCTGCATCGACCTGGCCGATGGCCGCCGCCGGTGGAAAGCGGGACGTTACGGCCACGGCCAACTGTTGCTGGTAGACGATGTCTTGTTAATTCAGGCGGAATCGGGCGAAGTAGTTTTGGTTGAGGCAACGCCTGACGAACATCGTGAACTTGGCCGGTTTGCCGCGTTGGAAGGAAAGACCTGGAATTATCCGGCCTTGGCTGGATCGTTCTTAGTTGTGCGCAACGATCGTGAGGCAGGTTGTTACGACTTGCCCTTGGAAGAAGTCTGCCGCTGGGACGAGCTCGCCGGTAGCACCGATTCGGGCAGCGCCACACCCTAGTTCATCAGTCCCCGAGCGTGATTGGCTGCACTGCCCAACAGTTTTATTTGGATGAACGTTATTTCTCATCGACGCTTGAATCGTCGGCGACTTTTGAAGACGGCGGCGGTATCGGCATTCGCCGGCGGCGCGGGCGGCGCATGGTTCGCGGCCACGCGCGATCCGATTCGGCTAGGGCTGATCGGAGCGGGGGGGCGTGGGCGGCAGCTTGCCCGAACCGTGCGCTGGACGCGGCTGCGCCGCCGCTGCGGCGAAGTGGTGGCCGTATGCGATGTACACCGCCTTAGAGCCGAAGAACTGCGCGACGCTTCCTGCCCGCGGGCAACACTGCACGAACATTACCAGGAAGTGCTCGACCGCGACGATATCGAAGCAGTCATCGTGGCAACGCCCGACCATTGGCACACGGCCATCACGCTGGCGGCATTGCGTGCAGGCAAGGCGGTTTACTGCGAGAAGCCACTCACGCTCACTGTGGCTGAGGGGCAATTGCTCGTGGCCGCCGCCCAACAAACCGGCGGCATCGTGCAGGTGGGAACGCAGCAACGCAGCGACTGGCGCTTTCGCACCGCGTGCGAACTGGTGCGCAACGGGCGGTTAGGCGCCATGCGGCGCATCGAAGTGACGCTACCCACAGGTTCTCTGCCGGCCACCTCGGGCGGCGGCCCGTTTCCTCCATCGCCCATACCCAGCAGCCTGAATTGGGATCTTTGGTTAGGACAGGCGCCATGGGCCGAATTCTGCAAGCAGCGCTACGATCCGTTCCGCTGGTGGTTTGAGTACAGCGGCGGTTTTATGACCGATTGGGGCGCCCACCATCTCGATATTGTCCATCGAGCTTTGGAGGTCGAAAGTTCGGGGCCGCTGCGCATCGACGGTCGGGGCGAATTGCCTTGCGTGCCCAATGGTTACAATACGCCGCGCCGGTTCAGCGTAGAGATGGAGTATGCCGGTGGCGTAACCGTACACGTGCGATTGAGCGAGCGCGAAAACGGCATTCGATTCGACGGCGACGAAGGGCGGATCTTTGTCAATCGCGGCCGCCTCACCGGCCAACCGGTCGAGCGCCTCACGCGAAGTCCCTTGCCGCATGATGCCGTGCGGCTCGACAACGGCACACGCCATTGGGGAACCGCCACCTATATTCACCTGTTGGAGTTCTTCGATTGCATCCGCTCGGGCAGGCGGCCCATCGCCGATGTCGCCAGCCAACATCGCACGGCCACGGCCTGCCATCTGGCCAACATTTCGATGCGTTTAGGTCGACCGATCCGCTGGAACCCGCAGAGCGAGCAATGCCTTGATGACCCCGGCGTCACGGCCTTGCTCGGCCGTCCGCAGCGTTCGCCGTACATCTACGATCGCTACTTATCGGCGCAGCCGCTCGACAAATGCGGCGTGCCCCGGCGTGGCGATCCCGGTTGCGACGATGTCCAACATCTGGCGAGCATCTCCGGCCAGCAAGGCGGCCGCGTCGAGCCATCGCCCCGGGAACACGGTCATCCACGCCCTTGATTCTCACGGCAGGCCGGATACCCTCTAGGAATCTTTGAGTAGTGCATCGCCGCCATATCTCGCTGTTTCGAGGGGGCTGCCTGTCTTGCCTGACTCGGTTTTCCGACGCTCTGCCGTTGCCAGCGGGCTGATTAGCCCGCACGACCTCGAAGAGGCGATGGCGGCGGTGCGCGCCGCCGATTCGGCGGGCCGCATCGACGACGATCGGCTGGCCGAACATTTGATCGGGGCCCGGCGACTCAATGCGTGGCAAGTGGGACAGTTGCGCGCGGGCCGCACCACCTTCAAACTTGGACCGTATTGGATTCTCGACTCGCTGGGCAAAGGCCGCACGGGCGACGTTTATAAAGCCGAGCATAGCGTCATGGGACGGGCTGTGGCTATCAAGGTCTTGCCCAAGCGGCGATCGAGCCCTCAGGCCGTTGCGCATTTTATCAGCGAGATACGCAACCAAGCGCAACTGGACCACAAACACCTGGTGTGCGCCTATGACGCCGGCCATGACCGAAATGTCCATTTTCTCGTCATGGAATACGTGCCCGGCACCGACCTGCGTCGGCTGATCCGCCAGCGCGGCAAGCTCGATATGCAGACCGCCGCTGAATTCATCGCACAGGCCGCCGAAGGACTCGCCTATGCGCACGCCCGAGGTATCACGCACCGCGACGTAAAACCAAGCAACCTGTTGATTACCGAACAGCGACAAGTGAAGCTTTCCGATCTGGGGCTGTCGGGCTTGTTCAATGAGGCGGAATCGTTGGGCGAGCAAGGCGGTTTCACCACCGGCTCAACCGATTATTTGGCGCCCGAGCTGATCGCCTCGTCCGACCGGCCCACGCCGCTCAGCGACATCTACGCGCTGGGTTGCACGCTCTATTACGCGGTCACCGGCAAGGTGCCCTTTCCCGGCGGCACGGTGCACGACAAGGTGCAGGGGCATTTGACACTGCCTCCGCGCCATCCGCGGCTGCTCAATCCCACGTTAAGTGAGGCGTTTGTCGAGATCATCGGCGACATGATGGCCAAAGATCCGCAGCAGCGCGTCGCCAGTGCCGAAGAGGCCATTCGGCGATTGACCGCATGAGCGGCATCTCAAAAAGAGGGTCCTGCCATTGTAATTTTTTGGTCATGGCGCCCCCGGGGTGCTTGCCGGGCGGTTTTCGGATGGATACCTTGTTGGGAGTAGTTTTTGTGGGTCGATTGCGAAAAGAGTCTTTGGTCAGGGTGCACGGGGCAGCGGGGTTTGGGCAGCGGGGTTTGGGCAGCGAGGTTTGGGGAGTGTAAACCAAGGACGGGCCGTATTGGGGTAATGATTCTCCCATCTCCACTTCTCCGTTTGCTCGCACGCGCGAGCCTGGCCGCTAGATTCTCGCCGTGACGGCTGGCGTGATCGGTCGTTTGAAATATCGACAGTTGAAGCCCTGCGCCCGGCATCCGCTGTGGCGTCGGCGCGGCAATGTCTGCCGCGATGGAGTGCCCGAACGAAGGTCCCGTGGAGAGGTTCCTGGCTGTGACAGCAAAACCATGCGATCGAATCAACGGCGAGCGTCTGGAGAAACCAGGCCGGCGGCCGTCACCAGAGCGTCTCGCGAATGGCGTGAATCTGGCGGTGGACGATCCGGTCCGCCTTTATCTTTCACAAATCGGCGAAGAGCCGCTGCTCGATCGCTCGCAAGAGGGGGCGGTGGCGCGGCGGCTCAACGCGGCGCGGCGCCGCTTCCGCCGCGCATTGCTCGAGAGCGATTTTGTTCTCGCCGAAGTCGTCGCCGATCTCAAGCGAGTGCGCGACGGGCTGGCCCGCATTGACCGAGTGCTCGATGTCTCGGCTTCCGACACCGAGCGTAAAGACTTTTTGCGGCGACCGCTGGCGGCCAACCTGGCTACGTTGGAGTGCCTGTTGCACCTGAACCATGGCGACTTCCGTTTGGCGGTAGGCAAGCGTCTGCCGCTGGACGATCGCCGACAAGTCTGGCGAAAAATGATCGCCCGCCGCGGCCGCGCGGTGAGCCTGGTGGAGGAACTGCCGGTTCGCACCAAGCTGCTGCTGCCGCTGCTTGAAAAGCTCACGAGCTTGTCGCGGCGAATGGACCGGCTTTATCACCGACTTCGTTCGATGGAATCACTCGCGGCCGCGGCGCAAAACGATGAATCGTTGTCCGCGGCGGCAGGGGCGATTCGCTGCGCCTTGCGGTTTTTGATGCAGGTGACCGGGGAGAGTCCCGCCACCCTGCGCAGCCGGCTGGCGCGCATTCGGCGGTTAGAGGCGGATTACGCCGCCGCCAAGCGTGAGCTTTGCGCCGCCAACTTGCGGCTGGTGGTTTCGGTCGCCAAGCACTACCAGTGCCCCGGCATGACGTTGCTCGACCTGATCCAGGAAGGCAATGCGGGCCTGATGCGGGCCGTCGATAAATTCGAGGTGGGCCGCGGCTTCAAGTTTTCGACGTACGCCACCTGGTGGATCCGGCAATCGATCACCCGGGCCATTGCCGAACAGAGCCATGCGATCGTTTTACCCGCCCAGCAATCGGAGACGCTGCGCAAAGTGCGTCGGGCGGCTTCGCGTCTGCGGCAACAGTTGGGACACGACGCATCGTGCGACGACATCGCCCGCGCAGCCGGCCTTTCGCCGCAGCAAGCCGCCGGAGCGCTGAAATTGCTCGCCCTGCTGGCGCCGCCGCTCTCGCTCGATCAGCCCATGCAAGGCGACAACGGGTCGATG
>DASVHB010000403.1:0-6693 GCA_036379195.1 Pirellulales bacterium | reverse complement strand
GACTACAAGCCTGAACTAATCCGCCGGCACGACACGCCTCTGCCTGGCGGCGGCCTGGTGACGTTTCAGGGCGAGAACGGCAATCTCGTGCGGCCGCTGTGGGAGTTCAAGCCGCGCGGCCAGTGCGGCAAGATGATCAGCGATCTGCTGCCAAACCTGGCCGAGTTGGCCGACCAACTGTGCTTTGTTCACTCGATGACCGCGCGGTCGAACACGCACGGGCCGGCCGAGAACCAAATGAGCACCGGCTTCACGCTCGATGGCTTTCCGGCGGCTGGCTGCTGGGTGAGCTATGCGCTTGGCTCGGAGTGCGACGAGCTGCCGGCCTTCGTGGCGATTCCCGATCCGCGTGGCGTGCCGCAAACCGGCCCGAATCATTGGAATGCCGCTTTCTTGCCGGCGGCGTTTCAGGGCACCGCCTGTAGCGCCGACAAGCCGATTGCCCATCTGGCACGCCCCGCCTCGATCGGCGAGCCTGCCGAGCAGGCCACCCGCGAATTTCTCAAATTTCTCAACGACCGGCATTTGGCCGCGCATCCCGGCGACACCGAACTGGCCGCGCGCATTGCCAGCTACGAGATGGCTGCCCAGATGCAGTTGGCGGCGCCGCAGGTGGCCGACCTCGCGCGCGAGTCGGCCGCCACCCTCGACCGGTACGGTGTGAACGACGCCAATCCGGTCAAAGCGGCCTTTGCCAAGAACTGCGTGTTTGCCCGACGGCTGCTTGAACGCGGGGTGCGCTTCGTCCAGCTTTTTAACGGCGCTTATGCCATGGGCGAAGGCGTGGGCAACTGGGACGGGCACAAAAAACTTCGCGAACAATATGGCGTGCATGCGCCGATTCTCGATCAGCCGGCCGCCGCCCTGCTGGTCGATTTGCGCCAACGCGGCCTGCTCGAAGATACGCTGGTGGTGTTCGTCACCGAGTTTGGCCGCATGCCCACGTTTCAAAAAGGAGCCAACGGCCGCGATCATAACCCGCACGGCTTTACCGTCTGGCTGGCCGGGGCGGGCGTCAAGGCGCCCTTCAGCTTCGGCGCCACCGACGAATTCGGCTACAAGGCTGTCGAGCAGATGGCCACGATCTACGACCTGCACGCGACCGTGCTGCACTTGCTCGGCCTGAATCACGAGCGACTCAGCTTTTACCACAACGGCATCGAGCGCCGCCTGACCGATGTGCATGGCCGGGTGCTGACAGAAATCATCGCCGGCTAGCAACGAGTTGGCACCGACAGCTTGCGATTTTCCCGCTGGCACTTGTCAGCAGCCTGGCCGCCAATTAGCTTTGCTTCTCAGATGCCATGCGAAAACCGAATTGCGTCGATGCCCATGCTAGCTCACCGCCCCGCTTTGTTCTCTGCCTCAATTCACCGAAATGCGCGCCCTGTCCGGGGCATGGTTTTGGTCCTCATGCTGGTCGCCGTTTCCGCCCAGGGGGCCGACGATTATCGGCTGGGGCCCGACAGCCAACGCCAGCCGGGCGTGCCGCAGGGCAAGGTCACGCCGCATCGCTGGAAGAACAGCAAAGTCTTCGAGGGCACCGAACGAAATTACTGGATTTACGTGCCCGCTCAGTTTAAGCCGACCGAGCCCGCCGCGCTGATGGTGTTTCAGGATGGCGGCGGTTATGTGAGCGAAGACGGGCAGTTTCGCGTGCCAATCGTGTTTGACAACTTGATCCACCTGGGCCAGATGCCGGTGACCATCGGGCTGTTTATCAATCCGGGCGAGTTTCCGCCGAGCGAGCCAGGCGCCAAGCCGCGCAGCAACCGCAGCTTTGAATACGACACGCTCAGCGATCAGTACGCTCGGTTTTTGCTGGAAGAAATGGTGCCCGAGGTGAATCGGCAATACCCTCTGGCCGACGATCCTTCGGGGCGTGCGATTTGCGGCATCAGCTCCGGCGGCATCTGCGCGTTTACCGTGGCGTGGCAGCGGCCCGAGGCCTTCAGCAAGGTGCTGAGCCATGTGGGCAGCTTTACCAATATCCGCGGCGGGCATGTCTATCCGGCGCTCATTCGCAAGACCGAGCGCAAGCCGATCCGCGTGTTTCTGCAAGACGGCGCTAACGATCTCGACAACGAGCACGGCAGTTGGCCGCTGGCCAATCAGCAGATGGCCGCCGCGCTGAAGTTCGCGGGCTACGACTATCAATTCGTTTATGGCGATGGCGGGCACAACGGCAAACACGGCGGCGCCATTCTGCCCGATTCGCTGCGCTGGCTGTGGCGCGACTACAAGCCCCCCACAGAGGCGGAAAACTAACGCACTGGCTGCCAAGAAAAGTTCATTGACGAGGCCGGGCAGGCCAGATATATATCTTATTCGCCATCTCACGAGGGGAGGGCGAAGCCGCTATGGGAATTTTGGCGGAGACACTGCTGCATGTCGATTCGCGTGCTTCTAGCGGACGATCATCAGGTCGTTCGTGCCGGGCTGAGGCGCTGGTTTGAGCAGACTGAGGTCAGTGTGGTGGCCGAGGCTGCCACACCCGATGGCCTGGTACGTTTGGCCGCCGAGTGTCAGCCCGACGTGGCCTTGGTGGAAATCCGGCTTTCGGGCAGCGATGGCCTGCGAGCCATGGCGTTGGCCAAGCAGCAGTTTCCCCGACTTAGTACGGTGGTTTTCTCGAACTGCGAGGCGCCGAGCTACGCCGCCCGTGCATTGGCGGCCGAAGCCAGCGGCTATCTGCGTAAGACCACCAGCCGCGAAGAACTGCTCGCGGCCATTCGGCAAGTGGCAGCGGGCCAAACGCTTTGGGACCCGGAAGCGATGCGCCGCCTGCATGGAACGCTTACTGTGCCCTATCCGCAGGGAGAGATCGAGATCGCCCTCACGCCGCGCGAATCCGAGGTGCTTTCGCACGTGGCGCACGGCCTGACCAACAAAGAGATCGCGCGGCTGCTGGGCATCAGCTCGGAGACGGTCAAAGAACACGTGCAGCGTCTGCTGCGCAAGATTGGCGTACGCGACCGCACGCAGGCGGCGGTTTGGCTGGCCCGCCGCCAGGCGGGTTGAGCGGTACGCCCTTTTCGCCCCGCTCGATTTCGGCTAAGCTTAGCGATTCGGCCTATCGCCAGCGTAGCTTCAATTGGCAGAGCACCGCATTCGTAATGCGGGGGTTGTGGGTTCGACTCCCACCGCTGGCTCTGTGGCTTTTTTGAGGTTGCCCTCAGGAGAATACGCTTCCATGGTGCAAGCGATCGACGTCGATCTGAAACAACTCGTGCTGGCAGAAGGTGCCTTTGGTCCGGCCGAACTGCAGCAATGGACCTCCGTGCTGTCATCGGACGTGGCTAACTATCGCCTGTTGCGCGATGCCCTGCAAGAGCTGGAAAGCAAATCGGCCACCAGCGCCGCCGGGCGGTTGCGGTTGGGCGTCGGCCAGTTTCTGCTGGGGCGCTATCGCAAGTCGATCGATTCGCTGTCCAAGGCCGAAGGCGGGCTGGCCAAGTTCTATCTGGCCAAGGCGCATCAGGCCGTCGAAGATTATCCGCAAGCCGTGGCCGCCTACCTGGCCGCCGCTAAGGAAGGCTACGACGGCGACGCCTGCGCGCTGGGCCGAGCGGAATCGTTGCGCTGCCAGGGTGACGCGCGTGGAGCGTTGAAAGTGCTCGACGGGTTATCGGGCGCCGTCGAACAAACCGCGGAGTACCTCTACCAGCGCGGCGCCACGGTGGCGGCGATCGGCGGCAATCCGACCGAAGTGGTGGCCCTGCTTGAGCGGGCCGTGGAAACCGATCCCAAGCACCCCGGCGCGCTGTTTGCGCTGGCGGTGGAAAACGATCGCCGCGGCAACGATGAGACGGCGCTCGATTTATATCAGCGGTCGGCCTCGCGGTTTCCGGCCCACCTGGGCGCGCTGCTCAATCTCGGCATCCTCTTCGAAGACCGCCAGCAATACGAAAAAGCCCGCCAATGCTATCAACGGATTCTCGACGCGAATCCGAACCACGGCCGGGCGCGGCTGTTTCTCAAAGACGCCCAAGCCTCGGGCGATATGTTTGTCGACGAAGATGCGCAGCGTCGCCGCGACCGCCTTGGTCATGTGCTGAGCCTGCCCGTCACCGACTTCGAGCTTTCGGTCCGCAGCCGCAACTGCCTGCAGAAAATGGGGCTGCTCACCTTGGGCGATCTGGCCCGCGCCACCGAGCAAGAGCTGCTGGCCAGCAAGAATTTCGGCGAGACGTCGTTGGTCGAAATCAAAGAGATGATGGCCTCAAAGGGATTGGAGCTTGGTCAATTCGCCGGCGAAAAACGGGTGGTCGAAAGCATCTTCGAACCGGAGGTCATGACACCCGACGAGCAAGCCCTGCTCAATAAGCCGATTGCCGATTTGAATCTTTCGGTGCGGGCGCGCAAGTGCATGATCCGCCTGGGTATCAATACCATCGGCGAGCTGGTCCGCCGCACGGGCGACGAGTTGCTGGAGTGCAAAAACTTCGGCGTCACCAGCCTCAACGAAGTCCGCGAAAAGCTCACGGTTCACGGTCTGCGGCTCCGCGGCGATTGACGAAAGAGTTGAACAGAAGGAAACGAAGGAAAGAAAGCTTTCAAGCGGAAGTTCAAAAAGCCGCCGTGGAATTCTCGTTCCGCATCGACCATCAAGACGCGCGTTGTCGCGCGCGGCGGGCCACCTTCGCTACGCCGCACGGCCAAGTCGATTTGCCAGCATTCATGCCCGTGGGCACCCAAGGCACCGTCAAGGGCCTGACCATCGAGCAGCTCGCGGCCACCGGCGCGCAGATGGTACTGGGCAATACTTACCATCTGGCGTTGCGGCCCGGGGAGCAGGTCGTCGCGCAGCTTGGCGGATTGCACGGATTTATGGGTTGGCCAGGCCCGTTGCTGACCGATAGCGGCGGATTTCAACTGTTCAGCCTGGCGGCCATGACGCGCATCACCGAAACGGGGGCGGTCTTTCGTTCGCACATCGATGGCAGCCTGATGGAGCTTTCGCCAGAGCGTGCTGTCGAAATCCAAGAAGCGCTGGGCAGCGACGTGGCGATGGTGCTGGACCATGTCGTTTCGCTGCCGGCCGACGAGACGGCGGTGCGCGACGCCACCGAGCGCACGGTGCGCTGGGCCGAGCGTTGCCGGGCGGCGCACCGCCGCGCCGACCAGGCGCAGTTTGGCATCGTGCAAGGCGGCCTCGATGAGCGGTTGCGCGTGGAATGCGCTGCGCGTTTGGCCCAGCTTGACTTCGCGGGTTACGCGGTGGGCGGGCTGAGCGTGGGCGAAACTCCGCACGAAATGTATCGGGTTTTGGAGTTCACCGTGCCGGCCATGCCGGCCCACAAGCCGCGGTATCTGATGGGCGTCGGTCGGCCGCAAGACCTATTGGCGGCCGTCGAGCGCGGCATCGACCTGTTCGACTGCGTCATGCCGACGCGCAACGGCCGCAATGCCGTGGCCTTCACCGATGAAGGGCCGCTGCGGTTGCGAAACCTGAAATTCGAGCGCGACGCTCGCCCGCTGGAGCAGGATTGTCCCTGCGCGGCCTGCCGGCACAGCCGCGGCTATCTACGGCATCTGTTCATGGCCCGCGAGATGCTTGGGCCGGTGCTGCTTTCGATTCACAACCTGACCTATTATCAGCGGCTGCTGGCCGGCGCCCGCGAGGCGATCGTGGCCGATCGCTTTTTAGAGTACCAGGCGGCGAAACTCGCCGGCTGGGGAGTACAAGAGCATTAACCCGCATTGCGCGCCGTTCGCACGAACCCGAAGCGCAAGCGAGGACCGCCATTGAACTCGCCTCGCTTACGCTTCGGTTTAGTGGGGAGAGTGCTGTTCGGCGGCTCCGAGCGAACGTGCGCAATGCGGGTTAAGCAAAAAGGCCCGGCGCAGGGAACGCCGGCCTGGAGACCCTCAAGACTTCGGCTGTTTACTTGATCAGATCTTTTACCGTCATACCCGACGGAATCATCGGCAGCACGTGCTCCTGGTAGGGCACCTGCACGTCGAGCACATAGGTGCCGTCGTAGTCGATCATCTCGCGCAGTGCATCGACCAGGTCGGCTTTTTTGCTGACGTGAGCGCCTCCGCAGCCGAACCCCTTGGCGATCGTCACAAAATCGGGATAGCGCTGGTCGGGTCCCAGACCGTCGCCCTGACCGACCGCTTCGGGATGGTCGACCGGCCCTAGATACGTGTGTGCCCGATTGCCGGCGTGAAAGCGGTCTTCCCACTGCACCACCATACCGAGATGCTGGTTGTTCAAGAGCAGCACCTTCACCGGAATTTTTTCGCAGTAGCACGTGGCCAGCTCTTGAATGTTCATCTGAAAGCTGCCGTCGCCGTCGATATCGATCACCAGCGCATCAGGGAACGCCACCTTGGCCCCGATCGCCGCGGGCAGCCCAAAACCCATCGTGCCCAGGCCGGAACTCGACATCCAGCTTCGTGGCCGGCGGAATTGGAAGTATTGCGCCGCCCACATTTGGTGCTGACCCACGCCGACGGAAACGATCGTCTCGCGATCAGCCGCCAGCCGCGACAACTCGCTGATGGCGTGCTGCGGCAAGATGCCCGGAAAATCGCGGTCGTACTTGAACGGTTCGTCGCGTTTCCAGGCATCGATGCGCCCGTACCAATCGCTCAGATCGGCGGGCGGCTCGGCGATTTTGTTGAGTTCGGCCAAGGCGAACTTGACGTCGCTGATGATCGGGATGTGGGCCTCTTTGTTCTTGT
>DASVHB010000402.1:0-8511 GCA_036379195.1 Pirellulales bacterium | reverse complement strand
CAGATCTTCCTTCCGCCAGGTTGTCGAGCCGCCCGACTGCAACGGAATATCGAGCTCTTCCGTGAACATTTCGATGATGCGGCCGATGAGCGTTTTGAACCGTTCGTGGTCTTGAGAGGGCGACATGAGCTCGAGCATGCCCCGGTCGTAGGTCAGTCGGACGGCGCTCGACTGCAAGTCGTCGAGCAAGGCGTTGTAGGTTTGCCAGGAAACGCCGCGCAGCAAAACTCGCTGCTCCGGCTGAAGGCGCACGGCGGTGGCCATAGAGTCTGCTCCACGCGAGGAACGTTTCGCCACTATAATCGCAAGCGAACCGTTGGGCAACCGGCCCTTTCGTCGCCGCCGGCGGGCCGTTGATTTGCTTAGAGCGATTTAAATCGTCACGGAGGAAAAGCCGCCGTCGACGACGATGTTTTGTCCGGTGACAAAGGAGGAGGCGCGCGGCGCGGCGAGCCAGACGATGGCGCCGGCCAGCTCGTGCGGCTCGCCGAAGCGGGCCATCGGCGTGTGACCGATGATTTGCTCCCCACGTTCGGTGTAGCCGCCGTCGGGCTTGAACAGCAAGGCGCGGTTCTGGTCGGCGGGGAAAAAGCCGGGGCTGATGGCGTTGGCGCGCACGCCGCGCGTCGCCCATTCGCGAGCCAAGAATTTGGTGACGTTGATTACCGCGGCTTTGGCCGCCGAGTAGGCCACTACGCGCGAGAGCGGAATCATGCCGGCCATCGAAGCAACGTTGATGATGCTGCCGCGGCCGGCGGCCAGCATGTCTTCGCCAAATACCTGGCTGGGCAGCAGCACGCCGCCCACCAGGTTGAGATCGAAGACGCCGCGCCAGGCATCCAGCGGCAGCTTGCAAAAGTCGGCGCCGGGTGGCAGCGTGGCGTCGGGCCGATTGCCGCCGGCGCAGTTGACCAGCACGCTGGCCGGGGGCCACTGCCGGGCCAGGGCGTCGCGGACACGGGCCAAAGAATCGCGATCGAGGGCATCGGCCGATTGAAACGCGGCGGTTCCGCCCGCCGCCTCGATTTCGGCCACGCGCTTGGCGCCGCGCTGTTCGTTTCGGCCCAGAATGGCCACGCGGGCGCCCGCGGCCGCCAGCGCCGAGGCCATCGCTCCGCCCAGCACGCCGGTGCCGCCGACGACGATTGCGGTTTGTTCAGAAAGATCAAAGAGTTGGGACATGCGGAGAGAGGATTCGGGATTCAGGATTCGGGGGATACACGGCGGTGGCTGGGGCAGAGCCTGAGCGATGCCCCGGTTGTCGATCGGGCCAAGCGTCTGGAAGCCCGACGCGTGAGCGAGAGATAATGGTCGATGATCCTCGCTGACGCCTCGGGCTTCGATACTCAATGCCATCATGCACAAGATAGGAGATCACCGGGGCATCGCCAAGGCTCTGCCCCAGCCACCGGCCAAGCGCGAAGCGTCAGCGAGCTCCAGGGGCGTTGCCCCTGGCCATTCTCCCGCGCCCCTTCGGGGCAGGCACAAAGAATGCGACGGGTGACCAATGCCCGCTTCGCCCCCGAATACCCGTCATGCCGCCTCGAAACTCCGGAAAATGCGCAACATCAAAACTTGCGCGTCGGATTGGACCGCGGAACTCGACCGATTCGATCACGCCAGTTTGGCCAGTCGGCGAATCAGCCACTCGAGGCAGAGCAGGCCGCACACGGCGCACATGGTCCAGGCGTTCGACCAGAGCGGCGTGGGCGACGAAATGGTGGTCACGGTGCGGCTGGCGTCGCGCAACACCGACAGCAACGGCTTCGCGCCGCTCGATCCCGGTGTTTCAGCCAGCGCCGCCTCGAGTCCGACGTAATAAACTCCGCCGGTCTGCCGGGCGATCTCGCTCAGCAAGGCGTCGTTACGTTCGGGATGCTCGCGCTCCAGCTCGGGCATCTTGACCTGAATGCGCCGCGAAATCAGCTCGTCGCTGTCAGGCGGCGAAAGCTCCAATAAATAAGTTCCCTCTTTGCGCACCGTGAATTGCCCGCGATAGCCGCCCTTCTTGGTCGGATCGGCCAGCAGTTGAATGGTCTGCCGCGTCGTGTCGGGCAAGGTGATTTCCAGCGGCACGCGCGGCACGTCGAGCGGAGCCAGCCGGTTGTCGGTCAGTTGCGCCCGCACGTCGACCGTGCCGCCCAAGAAATAACGATCGCGCTCGACCAGCAGCACGCCGCGCTGCGAGCCGCGCAAAAGGCGGCCTTGCGAGACATGGCGAATGAGCTTGGTATAAAAGCGCTCGAAGTAGGCGTCGTCGATGGCCCGCAGCCGCCACATTTCGCCGCTGCCCAAATAGAACACGCGGCCCGCCCCGAAGAATTGCCCGGCCATGTAGACCGGCTTCTGACCGGCTTCAGCGGCGCGAGGATCGGAGAAGTAGGCGTAGACGGTGGCGGCCGGCTTGGGGCCGCGCACTGAGTAATGCCCATAGACGCCGGGAAAATCGGCCCAAGCTTGCACGCTGGCGGTGAGCGAGTCTTCGATCCACAAAAACTCGGCCTCCAGGCCGTCGCGCGTGAACTCGACGGGCCACGGCTCGTCGGCCTCGTGGCGGCTGTCGCCCAGCAAGGTCAGCCGGCGATGAAACTCGACGGGGTACAGGCCGCGGATCTTGTTCAGCGAGGCGTCTTGCGCCCAATGGTCAGTGAACACGGGTCCGGCGATGGCGATCACTCCGCCCGCCTGGTCCGACACCCAGCGCTCGACCAGCTCTTGCTGAGCCGCCGAGAGCTGCCGCCAATCGGGATCGAAAGCCACCAGCGCATCGTAGTCGAACAGCGCCTCGAGCGTGTTGGGAAAAGCATCGAGAATCTCATGAGCGTCTTGCGAAATTCCCGAAGCGCCGCTTTGCAACAGCACATCGACCACCACGTCGCGGTCGCGCCGCAATTGGTTGCGCAGAAACTGGTACTCGCGGGTCGGGCCGCCGGCGAACAGCAGCACGCGCGTCTTGCGATCGACGATTTCGACGTCGGCCTCCTGCTGATTGTCGCTGGGGTTGCGGTCGGCGGCGGGCGGGCGGACGCGCAGCCGGAGCGTGCGCCGCCCAGCCTCGGCCGGCGTCAGCTCGAACCGCACCGGCACCACTTCGCCATCGCCGCCCAGCGTCACGTCTTGCGTGGCTTCGAGCTTGCCCTCGGCGCCCGCCGGGCCGGTCGCGTCGCGCGATTCCAGTTCGACCGTCACCGCTTTGCCGGCCAGACCCTGGGCCTGCAAAAACCCGGTGACCGTATAACGATCGCCCGGAAAGGCGCGCGGCGGCGCTTGCAAATCGCTGATCCGCACATTCACCGGCTGCGTCAGCGAACCGATGCCCACGGTATAGACCGGCACACGGGCGTCGCGGGCCTGGGCAATCGCCACGGCGGGGTCGAGCCCGGCGTTGTGCTGGCCATCGGTAAAGACCACGATGCCCGACAGTGGCGAACTGCGCTCGGCGTCGATCCATTGCCGCAGGGCTTGGCCGAGCCGAGTTTCGGCGCCGCGGGGAGCGAGAGCTTCCTCGAAGTCGAGTTTTTCGTCATCAGTCGCAGAGATCCCAGGCGACGGCGGCTGGGCCACGTTTTGATTTCGATGTGGCACAGCCGCCCCCGGCTGTGCGTCGGTCGCCTCGGGCGACCCAGCCGAGGGCGCCTGGGCTACACGTTGTCCCTCGGCAAGCTTGTTAAGCGAGAGCAATCGCGGCGCGTCCTGATCGAAGCGGACCAGCACCACGTCGTGCTTGCGGCGCAGCCGGTCGAGCCAGTCACCCCGGCCCAAGGCGGCGGCCAAGCGCTGCGCCCGGCTCGGCTCGGCGGGCACCGGCGTCTCTTCCGCGTCGTGCAGGCCCATGCTGATGCTGGTGTCGGCCAACAGCACCACCCGCGAGTTTTGCACCTGGTCGACTTCGTTGCGCCACTGCGGTTGCAGATAAATGGCCAGCAATGCCAAGAACGCCGCCATGCGCAGCACCGTCAGCAGCCAGCGCACCGCGGCGGGCAGTTCGACGCCGTCGCGCCGATAGAGATAGACCACCAGCGTCAGCACCACCGCCATCGCCGCCGCAGGCGCCAGCAGGTCGACGGGCGACTGCACGCGTCCCCATTCGAACAGGGTTCGCGACCCCGCTTGGGCCAGGAGTAGTTGGTCGTTTAGCATCGTGGCTGGTGGCTGGTGGTTGGTGGCTGTGGCAGAGCCTTGGCGATGCCCCGGCTGATTGTAGCACGGCCGTTTACCATGTCTGGTTAAGGTCCAAAAGTAGCGAGAGCATCGTAGGGTGGGCCGAGTGAAAAGAGTCTCACCTCTGGCCTTGTATAATCGTTGCGTCGAAAACGGTTTCCGTTGACAAAAATAAAAAGCGCAATCGCTGCTCGCGCGGCCTAAGTCGTGTGAAGCAAGCCATTTGCGAATTAACGCCTTCCCGGCCAATCGGCGTTGCCGCAACGCCATCTTTGGGGGGTGCGGAGGTAGCCTGGAGCGGCGGCTGGCAGCCCGTTTTTGCGGCCGGCTGAAACGCGCGAGTGCGCGTCCTTGCCGCTCTATCTGTTTTTTACCAAGAAAGTGGCTTGGTCGGTTTTCGCCCCGCGCCGACGCGATTTTCAGGCAGTGGCGAAAACACCTCCGCCGCGGCGCACCGAGACTAAGAAGCCCTAACACTAACCCGAAGCGTAAGCGAGGCAGTTTCGGCACTCCGCGAATTTCCTCGCTTACGCTTCGGGTTGGTGTGGTTCTGTTAGGGCTTCTAACCGATGGCTGGCTGCGCGGAAGACGCTGCCCGCGACCGCCCGGTTCGCTGACCAACCTTCCGCCCCTTGGTTTTCTTCGTTGCCTTCTGTTCAAAAGAACCCGGCCGAGACCACACCAACAGCCCCGACTTTTCATCCCGCGCCGACACTTGACAAACCGCCCCTTTGGGGGTCACAATTGCCCCCAGCAATTCCAAACAAGTCAGGGCGTCTGCCGTGCCGCTGGCGCGGCAGTGGGGCGTGCGGTCGATTTTTCTTCGGTTCGCGGTCCTTCTGGCGAAAGGTGGCCCCCATGGCTGCCGAATTTGATCTGACAACGGTCGATCTGGCCGAGCGGTTCCGCCGCGGCGACGAAAACGCCGCGCGCGAGGTTCTAAGCCTTTTTCGCCCGGTGCTTCGCGCCTGGCTGCGGAAAAACTTCGGCAAGCTACTGGCCCGCGACGAGATGGACGACGTCATTGGCGACGCCACGGTTCGAGCATGCGAAGCCCACGGGGAATGCCGAGGCCATCCGGCGGGTTGGTTGTCGACCATCGCCTACAACGCCGCCGTCGAGTTTTTGCGGTCGATCAGCATCGACGGCCAGCGCGCGGTGCACTTCGCGGACCCCGACCGCTGGCGACACGTGGTCGATCATCGCGATGCCGGGGACGACGGCGAGCGTTCACACCGCGCCGAGCTGGCGCAGATCGTCGGGCAGGCGCTGGCGGGGCTTTCCGCGCGGCAGCGCGAAGTTGTGATCTCCGACTACTGGATGGACGACGTCCCCGATTGCGAGCTTGCCGCGCGGCTTGGGGTGGCCGAGTCGACGATCCGCAGCGACCGCCTGCGCGCGAAGCGCGAGCTGGAAGAGATTCTTAGCCGCCTGGGCATTAAAAATTTTCTGCAACGTAATTCCGTCTATCTAAATAGGGAGGCAAATTCGCCCGAGGCCCGCCCGCCGGATGCCTCTGATAAGGAACGAGGAACGAGGAACGAGGAACGAGGAACGAGGGAATTATCGTAGCTTATTGCATTCCCGAGTGCTAGTGCGCGGGTGCTATCGGCTAGTGGCTTACGCCAATGCAGCGGAATCCCACTGCGCGCCATTCTTACTGTACAGGTGACGATAAATCTTTTGCGCGGCAAGATTGTTGGGTTCGTAATGCCAGCCGTAAATAGTAAGGTCGTTGAAGTGCGCGATTCCGAAATTCGCGCTCATGCTCTTCGCCAACGCGTGGACGCTCCGGTACTCGATGTGGTTTCGCGTGCGCGCGGTCGGAAGATTGACCCATATTCTGCTGTTCGCGTCACCCTCGGGGCCGTGCTCGTCGTCGCCGGCGCACACAAAGCGTACGACCTTGCAACGTCGCCTTCGTCGGTCGGCGTCAGCTGGCTAAGGAACGGCTCATTTTCCGCCATTGTCGTCGCGACCGAGATCGTGCTCGCCGTTTGCCTCTTAACGGGAATCTACGCTCATGCGACGCGTCTGGTTGCCACAGTTTGCTTCGGTTCATTCGCGGTGATGTCCATTGGGCACGCGGTTGAGGGGCACCCATCGTGTGGCTGCTTCGGGCGCGTTGCCGTCAATCCGTGGTTCACGTCGGTCTTCGACCTGATCGCCGTCGCCGTACTTAGTTATTTTGAGCCAGCGGCATTCACGCGGCCGCGCGTTCGGCGGCGTTCGCGGAAGGTCTGTGCCGCCTGCCTCGGCGTGGCTCTGATCCTGCCGTTTGCTGGCACAATTGCCGCCGGCCGTCGCGCGACAATCAACGCCGACGGTACGATCAATGACAACGCACAAACAATCGTGCTCGAGCCTTCCGATTGGCTTCATCAGCCCTTTCCCCTCTTGAAGCACATCGACATCGACGCCGATCTGGGCTCAGGCGAATGGCAGGTAATTTTTTACCATCACGATTGTCCACATTGCCGTGCTGCGATTGCCGGTCTCAGGACATGCCGTAACGCTGCGCGCGCGCGGCGCCAGCTGGCACTGGTTGAAGTCCCGCCGTTAGGCCCGCTCCCCCACCGCATGAACGCACTCCCCCGTACACTGATTCGAGGTCGACTCGATGCTGACCACGAATGGTTTATCGTGACTCCGTCGTCCGTGGTCTTGGATGACGGCGTCGTCACGGCAGTGGCATTTCCGGAGCGAGAAAACAAGGACGACGACAACGTAACAGCGCGTAACGAGGACAACAATGCTCGATCGTCCCGTAACGAGGACAACAATGCTCGATCGTCGGAAACAAGGTTCTCCCAAATTTGCGGCGAGAAGTCTCTGCGCTGCAGTTCCACTTACCCATTTACCAGGAGATAAAAGAAATGACGAAGCCTGATATCCTTGGCGGGGCGCTCGCGATTTCGCTCGGACTTCTTTGGGCAGCCACGTGCCACTCGGAAAACCGATTGCTTCGCGGTGACGAGATCGACTCGATAAGGGGTGCTCAGACAGCACCGCCTTGCGACACGCGCTTCTACAGCTACAGCTGCAAGCAAATTACGGGGGGTGGGAACGTGGACTCGTGTCTGGACTTCAATCAGAATGACTGCGCGGGCGCCTGCAGCTATTGCGATGGCGCTCGTATGACCGACTTTTGCGATTGCCAGCCAGCGCTCAATGTTCTTGGCTGCGCCACCAAACCTAGTCCCTTCGGCGACACGTGCGGCAAGAAATGGACTACTGTGTGTCACATGGTAGGCACGCAGTGTCAATGCTATGGCGGCGGCGGCGCGTCGGGAGGTTCGACAGACTGCCAAGTGGTGAACATCGCATCGTACAAAACGGGATGCGACACACCACAATAGCAGAGGCCAACCTATCGGCGCCCAACCGGCGCCTCGGCCCATTCTCACAGGTAGGTGCCTGAGGCCTCTGATCGCCGCATTGTGCTGTGAGTACGAGTTGGACCCATCGTGCAAGGACCGGAAATGGCCTTTTTCGAGATACTAATGATGTCGGCGCTCGGTAGCTCGGGTGCTGGGTCGTCTTCCTCCGTAGAAGACCTTTTGCGTGCGTGGGAGACCGGCTGCGAACAGATCGAGAGTTACGATGTGTATGTCATGGCTGAACGTAAGTTGCTCCTTAACCCCGACGATAATTGGCAGCCTTTACGCCCCGCTGAAGCGACGACACATTTCGCTCGGCAAGTTCGCTTGAAATCGAAGCGACGGATCGAGCCAAACGTCTCCAAGAATGGGATTCAGCCAGATGTTGTGGTGATCTGGAACGGCGAATATGTTTTGGCATACAATTCACGCGCCAAAGAAGTGGTGATCGAGCCAGCTCTCATATGCACCACCCCAGAAACACTTGAGCAATTAGATTACGAGACGCTATATAGTGCTGCTGTGGGCGAACTCAGTCGGATCGCTGTGTTCAGGGACCGGCCAGATGCAGTTGTCGAGCCCACAACCGCAGATGGTCTGCTCGTTCTCTATGCGCCGACTACGCGTGAGCCACGCCAGTTTAGTCCTTTCGGAATGCGTGTCTGGCTTGACCCAGCGAAGAACTATCTGCCGGTTCGCCTCCAGCATTTGCTTAAGGCTGGTAGTGAGGAAATTGTTTACGTGCAATGGGAGAATCGGGTCGAGGAAGTGATGGCACGCGTGTGGGCGCCAGTCGAGTCGCGAATACTTACATATCCGCCGATCGAAGTCGGGCCCGGCGGGCCCGCCCCGTCGCAAGAGATAATCGTTCGGATTACGTCCGACACTGCACCCTTCAACAGTTCCGTTCCGGAGTCGCTGTTTGAATTAGAGATCCCCGCCGGCGCGACGGTCTATGACCGGATCGTAG
>DASVHB010000401.1:0-4813 GCA_036379195.1 Pirellulales bacterium | reverse complement strand
GCAGTCGTTCTTGCCAAACTCGCCGAGTTACTGAATCTGCCGAACGTGCCATCCTCGAACTCCGTTGCAAAAGGTGGGGAATTGCCCCGAACCCTTGCAACTTACCCCAGGCGTCAAGAATGGCTGTCGTGGACGGTTACAGTTGCCCACCACTCAAATCTTTGAGCGCAGTTTCACTCTGCGCGGCCGCTACTCGCTGTCGCACTGGGATAGCCTGCTCGTCGGCGCGTGCCAAGTGACCGGGGTCACTCGCTTGTACAGCGAAGACATGCAGCACGGCGCCGATTACGACGGCGTCGTCATTGTCAACCCGTTCGCGTGACGCGAATTGGGAACTACAGGCAGGCGTCGGCCAGCGACATCGGGACATTCGAGTAGCGCCCGAACATCGATGAAACCTCCTCGTGGTTTTCGTCCAGCGCGAAGGCCACACGGGCCACGCCGCGCGACAGCAGCGTCAACGGCTCTTCGCGCGGTCGTCCCGCACGTGGCGCCAAATGGCATGCTTCCGTGAGGAATCACTTGCCGAAATCTTCCATGTACTTCGGATTGGTCGACAGATCGCCCGGCCCTTCCGCACAGCCCACCAAGTCGCCTGCCAGCTCGAGCACCGACATCGGCCGTTCGCCATTCAAGAATTGCTCGAGGGCCGCCCGCACAATCTCCGATTTGCTTTGGCCGCGTTGTTTGGCCGCCCGCTCCAGCTTGATCCGCAAATCCGGCGGCAATTTAAGCGACAGCGTTTTCATGAGGCGGCCGCCCTCTCATCCCGATTTTCTGGAGCCAATCGCGCGGCGTGCTCAAGAAAGAGCGAGGCGGTTTCGGGATCGCCCGCTTCTTGCCAAATCACGCCGCGTAGATAACTCAATCGCGCGGGCGAAAGATGGCCGGCGCATCGGCGCAAAAGAGCCAGCGCCGTGTCCCAATCACTGCGATGGCGAGCTTCGTCAACCTCGGTCAACATCGAGTTGACTTCCGCCGTCATCGGGCGCGGCATGGCTGCCAACTCGCCGAGCGAAAACAGATCCTCGGACAGCTCGCGTACGCGTCGCCGATCTGCTTCCGAAAGCGCCCGCCACGGCCCGTCGGTGGCGTCGCGAATGGCCTCCGCTTCCGGCGAATCGTCAGCACTCCCCTCCAGCACCAAGCGATGCAACCCGCGCACGCCACGCACCATGGCAACAAAGTTCGGATCGGTAAATGTTAACTCTTGCATCGGGTTATGTTTCATCCTCTTGCCAACTCGGCCGCGTCGCGGCAAGGTCCGCTTCGTAGACTGCGATGCCCACTTCTTTCTCCGGCGCCACATTGCCGTGCTTCGGCGAGTCGGGCTCCAACGTCAGGCCGGCAGCAAACGCTCCTTGCTGAAACGGCCCATCGCCGAAACGAAAACAACTAACGCTTGGCAGACCGTCTTGGTCCTTCTTCAATATACGGTAAACCCGCGGCACGTTCGACTCCGGCACACTCTCGTCCGCGGCATTCTAGCTTCTGCCCGCGCGTGTTGCACCGCGTTTTCAGCCTTGTTTCGCCATTTGCCCGAATTAGAGTGGCGGGGTGGAGAGATAGGGGACAGGGGATAGGGAACAGGGCACAGGAAAGAGGGCAGGGGTCGGTGGCCAGAGGTCAGAGTTTTGGCGCCGGGCACACAAGCCGGCTCGCCGCGAGCACTCTGGCCGCAACGCCATCTACTAGTCACTAGTCACCAGCCACCAGCCACTCGCTATTCCCTGTGCCCTGTGCCCTGTGCCCTATTCCCTATCCCCTGCCATGCGAAACACCTTTCTCGTCTGCTACGACATCACCGACGACAAGCGGCTGCGCAAGGTGTTCAAAACCATGCGCGACTTCGGCGACCATTTGCAATACTCGATCTTCGAATGCCAGTTCACGCCGATCGATCTTGCCCGCTGCCGGCACGCGCTGGGCGAGATCATCAAACATAACGAAGACCAGGTGCTGTTTGTCGATTTGGGTCCGACCGAAGGCCGCGGCGAGCGCGTGATCAGCGCGCTCGGCGTGCCTTATGCGCCCATCGACGCACCGTGCATTGTGGTGTAGGGCATAGGGCACAGGGAACAGGGAACAGGGAACAGGGCACAGGGCGTAGGGCACAGCGAAGAAGGAGACTCAAAGGCAAACAAGAACCGGAGAAAATTCCTATGGGCGCCATACAGTCGCACCGCGATTTGATCGTTTGGCAAAAGGCGATGGACTTGGCGGTCGAAGTCTATCGACTCGCCGATCGCTTTCCAAAGTCGGAGATCTATCGGCTTGTCTCGCAAATCACCCGCGCGGGAGCGTCAGTTCCGGCCAACATTGCCGAAGGCCAAGCCCGCTTCGGCCGCAAGGATTATGCTCGCTTCCTCGCCATCTCGAAGGGCTCGCTCATGGAAGTTGATACCTTCCTGACACTTGCGGTGCGATTAAAATACCTTACGTCCGCCGACTGCAAGGCCGCGTTCGCGCTAATCACCGAAAGCAGCAAAATGCTCACCGCGATGCGCAATCGCCTCCGCGAATAATCACGACTCTCTGTGCCCTGTGCCCTGTGCCCTGTGCCCTGTTCCCTGTGCCCTATTCCCTAGCCCCTAGCCCCTGCCATGCCGGATTATCTCCCGGCAAGGATGCTGAACGAATTCGTCTACTGCCCGCGACTCTTCTATTACGAATGGGTCGAGGGCGTATTTGTCGACAATCGCGAGACGGTCGAAGGCTCGCTGCGTCATCAGAAGCTGGAGCGCAAAGAAGACGCCTTGCCGAGCGCTGAAGAACTGAGCCGGGCCGCCGAATCGCCCGACGGCGATCAGGGGGCGATCCATTCGCGGAGCGTGACGCTGTCGAGCGACACACACGGATTGATCGCCAAGCTCGACCTGCTCGAAGGCGAGGCGGGCGTGGTGACGCCGGTCGATTACAAGCGCGGCAGCCCGCGCGAGAACGAGCGCGAAGGCACGCTGGTGGCGTGGGATACCGACCGGGTGCAGTTGGCCGCTCAGGCGCTGGTGCTGCGCGACAACGGTTATCGCTGCGACGAGGGCGTCATCTATTATGTCGCGACCAAGCAACGCGTGCGCGTGCCGATGGACGAAGCACTCGTGACCCAGACGCTCGAGGCCCTCGCCCGCGCGCGGCGGGCCGCCGAGATTGCCGTGCTGCCCCCGCCGCTGGTCGATAGCCCCAAATGCCCGCGGTGCTCGCTGGTGAGCGTGTGCCTGCCCGACGAAACACGCGCGGCGCAGCTCGATCAGCCGCACGACGATGGCGGGCAGCGGCTGCTGTTCGACGCGGGGCCGCTGCGCAGAGCGGTGGCGGGCGCCACGACGGTCGACGAGGTGCGAAGGCTCGTGCCCGCCCGAGACGATCTGCGCCCGCTGTATTTGAACACGCAGGGGCTGCGGGTGGGCAAAAGCGGCGGCGTGCTGCGGGTGCAAGAAAAAGAGAAGGTCGTGCAAGAAGTGCGGCTCGGCGAAATCTGCCAGTTGAATCTGATGGGCAATATCCAACTAACCACACAAGCGGTGCAGGCGCTGTGCGAGGCCGAAGTGCCGATCGCCTATTTCTCGATGGGTGGCTGGTTCTACGGCGTGACGCACGGGCTCGGTGTGAAAAATATTTATCTGCGGCGCGAGCAATTCCGCCTGGCCGACGTGCCGGCGTTTTGCCTGCGGCTGTCTCGGGCGTTGGTGGCCGGCAAGATCCGCAATCAGCGCACGATGTTGCAGCGTAATCATATTGAGCCGCCCGCCCGTGCTTTGACCCACCTCAAGTGCATGTGCGACGACGCGGAGCGGGCACAAAGCATGGACGAGTTGCTGGGCATCGAAGGCAACGCCGCGCGGGTGTATTTCGAGAATTTTTCCGGCATGATTAAGGAAGCAGGGGATCGAGAACAGGGGACAGACGACAGTGCGGCAGAATCGCACGGAGGCGCGAATGGCAATGGCCGAACGGCGCGGGGTCGCGGTCCATTTAGCTTCGACTTTGTGCATCGCAATCGGCGGCCGCCGCGCGACGCCGTGAACGCGCTGTTGTCGCTGGCCTATAGCGTGTTGGCCAAGGACTTGACGATAGTCTGCCACACCGTGGGGTTCGATCCTTACCTGGGCTTTTACCATCAACCGCGGTTTGGCCGGGCGGCCTTGGCGTTGGACCTGATGGAGCCGTTTCGGCCGCTGATCGCCGACTCGGCGGTGATTTCGGCGATCAACACGCGGATGGTCACGCCCCGCGATTTTGTGCAAGTCGGCCCGGCGGTGGCGTTGCGGCCCGAGGGGCGTAAGGCGTTTTTCAGGGCTTATGAACAACGCATGGATACGCTGGTCACTCACCCGTTATTCGGCTATCGTGTGAACTATCGGCGGGTGCTCGAGATTCAAGCCCGGCTGCTTGAGCGTCTGCTGCGGGGCGAGTTGAATGTGTACCCGGTGTTTACGACGCGATGAGCCGAGGTCGCATGAGTCGGGGTCGCGCGATTTGTCGTGGAGCATGACGCGAGCGGCAAGGTGGAGCGCGAAGTCCGGCCATCGCTCGCGGGCGCCTAAATATCGGCCAGTCGGGCAGATGCGACGAGAGGCATCGAGCTTGCTGGTGAACTGTGGCGCAAATCGACGGTATCGCTCGCATTTTGGCGTCTGGATCTTTGGCAATTCAGAACTTACGAGAACGAACTTTCCGCAGTCACATGGCTGCGGCCCCATTGAAGCCAGAAATTCTGGAACTGCCCGAAGGCGTTGCCGATGCTTTCCGCAGTCACATGGCTGCGGCCCCATTGAAGCAAGCCATTCGCCGTCTGCTACGCTTCGGCCAGAAG
>DASVHB010000400.1:0-4983 GCA_036379195.1 Pirellulales bacterium | reverse complement strand
CTTTGTTCGTGTTTGCCGCTTCTCCCGTGCTGGGGGCGCCTACCAGCGCCGCGCGGTCGGCGCGCAACGCCGTGCAATGGGTGGCTCGCAGGCCGGGACACAACGCAGCGCCCGCTGCCGCCGCGCCGCGGGCATCGGCGCATTTGCGATGGAAGACCAGCGCCGCCGCGCAGCCCCGTTTGATGACCCGGCCGCCCGCCCCCGAACCGTTGGCAGTCGATGCCGAAGAGCCACAAGAGCCAGGGGTGGCAAAAGATGCCAATGCCAGCCGGCCACAAGGGCCGGGACTACCGGTCATTAATGACAATCAGTCGTCCGACAATCCGATTCGTCTGACCGGCAACACCGAGCCGCGCGATCCGTTCGCTCCAGCGGTCGAGGAATCGGTGGTGGTCGAGGAGGTGCCTGCGGAAGAACCGGTGCCCGACGACGCCGCGGTGGTGGGTGACGAAACCATCGACGCCGACCGCGTGGCTGACGTCGGCGACAAGAGCTACGTCCTCGGTGATATGGCATTGGATGACGCCGCGGAGGCGCCTGAAGCCGACGAAGCGCAGGTCGCGGAAGATGATAGCGACGTGGCGATTGCCGATGACGACGCCTCGGCGGGCGAAATCAGCGACGGCCCGCGAATGGTCGAACCTGAAATCGACGGCGCACTGCCCCGGTTTGCCCAAAGGTCAATGGACGACGCGCCCTCGGGCGAGCCGTTCCCCGCCGATGTGCAAGACGAACGGTTTCCGCCGCGCGAGCCGGAGCCGGGCGATGAAGAACTCGGCGGCGGCACCATGCCCGAGCGTTGCCCTTCGCCGCGCGACCTCAAGCCGATCAACCAGATCACGCACCGCATTGCGGCCGAGCCGGGCTTGTTTCCGCAAGAATGCGTGCTCAGCGACGAGCCGTTCGTGCCGCGCAATTTCGCCTGCACCGTGTTTACCTGGAAAGCTTCGGCCCTCTGCCACAAGCCGCTCTACTTCCAGCAAGCGAAGCTGGAGCGCTACGGGCACACCTTTGGCCCCGTGCTGACTCCGGTGCTCTCGACCGGGCACTTCTTTGTCAGCGTCTTCGCCCTGCCGTACAAGATTGGTATGAATCCGCCCTGGGAGTGCATGTATCCGCTCGGCTGGTACCGGCCCGGCAGTTGCGCTCCGTACACGTTGGGTCCCGTGCCCATCAGCCTGCGAGGCGCCGCCCTGCAAGGCTTGGTCACCACCGGTTTGTGGTTCTTGTTCCCGTAACCCGCATCGCGCAAGTTCCCCCGGAACCGCCGAACAGTGCGCCCCACACTAACCCGACGCGCAAGCGAGGCAAGTTTAATGGTCATCCTCGCTTGCGCTTCAGGTTGGTGTGAACGGGTGCGCAATGCGGGTCAACGCCCCGCAGTCACTCGGTGTGGAACGGTTCGAGTTCCAACGGCTGATCGGCGACTTCGATGGTCCAGGGCGAAGCTTGCGGATTGCTATAACGGCCGCCGAGGCGATCGGGACCTTGCAATTCTTCGTCGCCCTCGCCCTGGCTGCGCGGATTCGGCTCTGGCCAGGTGATGGTCACCCCGTAGCGGCCCGCCGGCGCGCCGTCGTTCAGCTCGTAGGTGCTCAACTGGAACGCTCCATCGGCGCCTACCCGCGCCTGCGCCTTCGGAGCGCGGAGATCGGTCAGGGGAACGAAGGCCACCGAAGCGCCGACGGCCGGTTGCCCGCGAAAGAGCACCTTGCCGCGCACCGGAAAAACCGGGCGGCGATCATTCTTGTGTCGGCAGCCACACGGTGCGATGAGCAACGCCATGATCCAAAGAGCACTCCACGCGCCCCTTGATGTGCGAACCGCGACATGCCGGCGGCCAAGGTGAGACGGCCCGCGCCGAGAACTCCAATACCCAACCACGTCGGCCGCCATCGTCAAAACTCGTTGCTCCACGATTCGCGGCCCGCCAGCGTGACGATGCCGAAGAACGCCTCCAGCGAGATCGACTTCGACAAGAACCGCACCGAGCCATCGGCGAACAGCCCGTTGGCGCCGACCGGATGAAAACTGTAAATCGCCCAGCGATTGGCGCAATTCAGCGCGCAGCCTCCGGGCGAGAGCAGCCCGTCGTCGGTATACGTGCGAATCCAATGCTTGTTGTTGTGCGCCCAGGCCCCATAGCCGTAGGTGAGCGGCGGAAACGTGAGATCGGCCTTTTCGTTGTGCCAATACACCGGCCGAGCGGCCATCTCGGAAATCATCAGCGTGTTCGACGCGCCGTCGATGATCTCGGCGAACCGCCGCACGCGGTCGTCTTGCATGGCCCCGGTGAAATGGAAGCTGGCCGGCAGATAGCCCGGCGCCAGGTTGCTGTTGAGACCCTGAATCGCAAAGTAGTCGGCCGCGGCGGCGTTGAACGAGACGCCCACTGGGCTGACGCTGATGACGCGCGGCGCGGCGGTCGATGGACATTCGAGCATTGCCAACTCGGTGGCCACCGCGACGCGGTTGGCCGGCTCGTACCAGGCAAAGTTGAAGTTATAGAGCGAGTGCAGGCTCTCCTGCTCGACATAAGGCAACGCCAGCGACACCCAGCCATGCCGGCCCGAATCGGTCATCGTGTGCGAATAGACGCTGGCGGGCGGCAAGCCGCCAAACACGGTCTGGTAGTTCTGGCAGGCGATGCCGAGCTGTTTCAGATTGTTGACGCAACTCGACCGCCTTGCCGATTCGCGGGCGGCCTGAACCGCCGGCAGCAGCAGGGCAACCAGAATGCCAATGATGGCGATGACTACCAAGAGTTCGACGAGAGTAAAGCCTCGCGCTCGTTGCCGCACAATTGCCTCGATCGAAGGGGGTCGTTCGCTGTTCCTGCTATTGATTATACCGTCTGGCGCGGCCGGGTGCCCGCATTTGGGCGAATCCTGTCCAATTTGTTAAGAAAGACGCTACCGCTTAAAACGCCTGATTCGCCAGGGCGTCGCCGCCGGCAACTGTGCCCAAGGCCCGCCACACCAGGCCGTTGATGCGGTCGCTGATAAAACGCTGGCTGCCGTCGACCATGAGCGTGTTCACGCCCGTCGGATGAAAGCTGCGGGCCGTGATGGCGCCGAAGGTTGGTCCGCCGTCTTCCTCGTTGGTGCTTTGCACGTCCACGTCCAAGTCTTTGGTGGGCGTGCCCAGCGTGATCTTGTTGGGAGGCCAGGCCGTGTTGAAACCGCTCGCATGGCAGTTGCCGTCAGACCATTCGGTGTGAGCGAGCAGATAAAGCCGGCAGCCGCCGAGATATTCCGGCGCGACGGCCAGATAATCGGCGTCGGGCAGCGGAATGCGGTCAGGGTTGTTTACATTCGCGAGCTGGGCGTTGTCGCAGATGTAGGTCGGTTGATAGGTCTTCACTTCGGAGGCTGCCAGCGTCTGGCTTGTGCCGTCGCGGAATTCGGCCACGCGGCGGCAGTGGTTCGGTCCAAACGCGCTGCGGTTTGCCGGTCCCGCGAAGCCGCCCCAAATGAACCAGTCGCCCATGCACCAGCCATAGCCCGACACCGACGATTGCCCATAGGGATGCGTCGAGAGACCGGTTTGCATGAGGCTGGGGCAGATGAAAACGGGCAGCGTCTTGGTGATGGCGGGCTGATTGAGCGGATCTTCCTTGTTGATGCTGAAGTCGCACATGCCATAGAGCGGGTTTTGCTCCAGGTAAGGCAGAATTCGAGCGTGAACGCTCCAGCCGCCGTTCCACGTGACGTTGCCGGGGGTTCCGTTGAGCACGATCGAGGGCGGAAAGGCGCGCACCGCCGATTGATAATTCGCCAGACCGACGCCCAACTGCCGCAGGTTGTTGGCGCACTTGGTGCGCCGCGCGGCTTCGCGGGCCGCCTGCACCGCCGGCAACAGCAGGGCGATCAGGATGCCAATGATGGCGATGACCACCAACAATTCCACCAGCGTAAAGCCGCGCCGCCGCCGCCGCATGTTTGCCTCTCTTTCCGTTCCGCCTAAGTGACCTCAACAGCATCACACCAACCCGACGCGCGAGCGAGGATCCCGCGGTAATTTACTCGACCGCCTCACTTGCGCTACGGGTCAGTCTTATCACGGTTCAATCCTCGGCGCATTCGCTTAGTATCTTGCGATAGGCCTGGCGGGCGGCCTCGAAGGCCCGTGCGGCGGCGTCGTGCTCGGCGCCGGCGCGAATGGCCGGCGACTTTTTATTCCAACAAACATCGACCGCCTCCAGGCACCACTGGGCGCTGCGCTTGCTCGCGCGAATCGGCTTGCCATCAATCTCGATAAACACCGGGTTGGTGTGAGCGCTGGGTAACACGCGCAGCGCCACCCAGCACGATTGCCGCGGTTGATAGTCGAACTCGACGTCGCGCAGCGAACCGTCGGCCTCGACCTGGCGCGTTTCGATCGAGCGACCGTTGACGATCAGCTCGACCGGCACTTGGCGCGTGTCGCCTATGCGGGCGCGTTCGACGTGCCAATAAGGCTTCTGATCGAGCGGTTTGCGGCGAATGTCGTCGCGCGGCTGTTCTGCCAGCAGCGCCGCCACCTTGGCCCGCACGCGCAGCTTGGCGCCGTCGCGTGCGGCCAATACGCTCGGCCTGCCCGCTTCGCCAGGCTCGCCGACGCCCAGCGTCGCCGCTCCATCGCTCACCTGAAAATCCACCAGGTGCGTCAACCCATCGCAACAATAGCTGCGACCGTCGCGGATGCCGGCCACCCACTCGTCGTAGTCGAGCAGCTTGCCCGGCTCGGCTTTCATCTTCACATAAGCCCGACCCAGACCCACGCGCTCGCCATAGATGCAGGGAAAATCGGTCTCGCCGCTAATGCGGCAGGTGTAACCGCAATTAAGCGTGTGATACCAGATGTTCAACTCCCAGACGATCGGCGTATCGACGGCGGAGATAAAATCGCACACGCCGGCGGTCACGTCGGCGATATACTCGTTGGCCCCGATACCGTCGAAGGCGGGCATTTCGAGGTTGGGCAGCTTATCCGACTTGACTT
>DASVHB010000399.1:0-4098 GCA_036379195.1 Pirellulales bacterium | reverse complement strand
AGCCACCAGCCACCAGCCACCAGCCACCAGCCACCAGCCACCAGCCACTAGCCACCAGCCACTAGCCACCAGCCACCAGCCACTAGCCACCAGCCACTAGCCACCAGCCACTCCCGCGGCCGCCTGCCCATTACTCTTCGGCTCGCGGCCTTTGAACAGCTTTCGCCCCAGGCTCTGATTGTAATTCGTCCAGCAGCTCTCGACGTTGGGGTCGTCGCGCATCTGCTGCTGAAAACTGTGCAGCTTGGCGTCCAGGTTATCCAGGTGGTGCAGCGCCACTGCTTCGAGCGTCATCGGCAGCTTGGGGCTGCCAAATTCATACTCGCCATGATGGCTGACGATCATGTGCTTGAGCCGCAGGACCAGCTCTTCGGGCATGGCCTCGCCCGACAGCCGCTCGGCCTCGGCCAGCTTGTGTTCGAGCATACTGACGGCCATCACCAGATGGCCGATAAGCTGGCCTTCGTCGGTGTAGGCAAAGCCGCGGTCGTAGCTCAGCTCGCCGATCTTGCCGGCATCGTGGATAAAGGCGCCCATTAAGAGCAAATCGGGATCGATGGCCGGGTAAAGGCCGACGACGCGGGTGACCAGTTCCATCAGACTCACCACGTGGTCGAGCAACCCGCCCACATAAGCGTGGTGGTTTTTGACGCCCGCCGGAGCGCGGGTGAAACGGCCCATGAAGTCGTCGTCGATCAGAAAACATTCGGCCAGGCTGCGCAACTGCGGGTTTTTCATGCCGCGCAGCAATTCGCCCAGCCGCCGCGAGAGCCGCTCGATATCGGCCGGCGACACCGGCATGAAGTCGCCATATTCGATTTCCTCGGGGCGTGCTTTGCAGATATTGGTGGCGATCAACTGCATGCAGCCTTGATAGATCTGCGTGTTGCCCTCGACGCGCACAAAGTCGCCGTCGTCAAAGGTGCGATACTCCGATTCGCTGGCGTTCCACATGCGGGCGCTGATGGTGCCGCTGCTGTCGGAAAGCTCGACCTGCAGATAAAGATTGCCGTTGCGATTGGGCCGCAACTGCTTTTGCGACGCCAGAAAGATCTGGTCGACGGCCTCTTGGTGGCCGAACTGATTGACAAAGCGGCGTGGCATGGCGTCGGGCCTTTTTGAGCGGAAAGAAACGGCATGAAGCCCGTTCTCGATGGAAAACGGACAAGGCCGGCGCTAAAAGGGCCGGCCTTGTCTAACCAATTCTACGAGTCCGCCACAACCGCCACAAGGCTTCGCCCGGCGCGCTCGCGGTACTCCGAATCGCTCGCGCGATCCGATTCGGTCGCTGCCGCGCTTAGAGCTTGGGCATGACATGGGCGCCGGGCGTGACTTTGTCGATGTTCGCCGGCACTTCGGCCTCGACGTTGCCAAAGGCCCATGCCAGGCCGCCTAAAAACACCTTCTGAAAACTTGGGTTCTCCCAGACGTCTTCGCGGTGGCCCATCGAGGTATAAAAGACTCGCCCCTGACCGTGCTTGCGGGCCCAGGTGCACGGATACGGCGGGCGCTCGTAATCGGCGTCGTGCATGCCCTGCGTGTCTTGAATCAAGATTACGTGCAAATCGTCCGCGAAGTTTTTGAGCGAATACCATTCTTCCTGAGGAATCTCCAACTCATTCCCCAAATCGCCGCAGCCGGGGAATTTACTGTCGGCCACGGCCAGGCGGCCTTTTTGCTGGCCCCCGTGACGAATGAATTCGCCGCCGAGCATGGCAATGTACGGATCGCGGTCGGCGGGCTTTTGTTCTTGGCCGCGTTCGCCGTGCGAATGAAACGTGTCGGCGCCGCAGTGCGAAGCCAAAAACCCCTTACCCGAATGCACGGCATCGATCAGCCGCTTCTTGCCCGCCGCCGACATGGGTGGTTGATGATCACCGCCAGGCTGCGTCAGGTCGCCCGTGGTGTAGAACAGAAAAGCGTCGTAACCGCTCAGATCGCTGTCGAAGACGCCGCCGTCTTTGGTGGCGGTCACCTCGAAATGGTGTTGCTTGCCTAGCGCGGTTACCACGCGCTCGTTGAACGCCAGTTGATCGCCCTCGCGCTTGCACGCCGAATGCTCGAAACCCTGGCTGCGGGTAAACATCAATAACTTTCGCCGTTTATCGTCGGCCGCCCGCACCCAAGCCAACGGAAAATGCGAAAGACTGAATGCGGTTGCCCCCGAGGCAATCAACAAATCGCGGCGGTTCATCGACGGGTTCTCCTCAAGCACGAATGCGGGGAAACAGTTTGCCAAAAATGATTCCCTAGAATAATCTGCAGACAATGCCGCCCGCAATCCTCGAAACCGCCCGCCTGGTCTTGCGCCCCTTGGTGGTTGACGACGCGGCCGATTTCTATCAGCTCAACAGCGACCCCGATGTGTTGCGCTATACTGGCGACCAGCCGCCCGCCAGCGTCGAGGCCGCGCGGCTGGGCCTTTTAGAACGTCCGTTGGCCGATTACCGCCGCTACGGGTTTGGCCGCTGGGCGTGTGTGCTGAAAGCGACCGGCCAATTCATCGGCTTCGCGGGTCTGAAATACGTACCCGAGTTGAGCGAAGTCGATCTCGGCTATCGGCTGAGCCGCGAGTTTTGGGGGCAAGGGCTGGCCACCGAGGCGGCGCGGGTCAGCGTGGCGCACGGCTTTGAAGAGCTTGGTTTGCGACGAATCATCGGGCTGGTCGAGCCGCGGCACGTGGCAAGCGTGCGCGTGTTGGAAAAATGCGGGATGACGTACGAGGGAATGGTCGATTATCGCGGTGAGCCGGTGGCCCAATATGTCGTGTCACACGCGATGGAGTAATTTGCAACGGTGCGGGCGGCGAAGTAGGCTAGGGTTTCCGCGACGGTTGTCGCACGTAACATTTGAGGAGAACAACTGGAAATGCACGCTCGGATCGTTTACAGCCTCTTATTAGGGTTATCGCTCCTTTCCTCTCGTCCGGCGTCGGCCGACGACGTCATCGCGCGCATCAAGGAGCTGGGCGGCAAGGTGACGTTCGACGAAAAGCAGCAGGTGATCGAGGTCGATCTGGCCGAGCGGCAGACGAACAACGACGATCTGAAACTCATTTCGACGCTGACGCATCTGCGCAAGCTGTATGTTTACGGCGCGAATATCAGCGACGCCGGCATTGCAAATCTCGCGTCGCTACCCGACCTGGAAACGCTCACGGTGGAGAATACCGAAATCACCGACGAAGGCGCCAAGCACCTGGCACGCATTCGCGGTCTGAAATCGCTCAACCTGCGCCGCTCGACGTATTTGTCCGACCTGGCGCTGGCGCCGCTCGCCGAATTGCCGAACCTGGAGCGGCTTTATTTGCTTTACAACAATTTCAGCGACGGCGGACTGGAATCGATTGCCAAGATCTCGAAGTTGCGCGCGCTCGATCTGCGCGGTTGCGTGCTGGTGACCGATGCCGGACTGGAAAAGCTCAAGCCGCTCGCCCAGCTTGAACAATTGATGCTGCGCAATCCGGCGGTCACCAATTTTGGCTTGCAACACGTGGCCGCTCATGCCAAGCTCAAGGCCCTCAATCTGGAAGATCTGGCCATCGACAACAGCGGTCTGGCGCAGCTCAAGGGGCTGACGAACCTGGTCGAGTTGCACATCATGCGGTGCTACGGCGTGGGCGACGCGGGCCTCTCGATCTTGTCGAACTTCAAGAAGCTCAAAAAGCTTTCGCTCCGCGACATCGCCATTAAGGGCGGCAGCCTGGCCGGCTTGAAAGACGCCCGCGGCCTCACCACGCTCAATCTCAGCGAAACCCAGGTGGATGACGCCGGCTTGGCGCACCTCAGCGGGCTGACCGCGCTGGAGCGGCTCGACCTGTGGCACACCAAAATCACCGACTCGGGGCTAGGGCGCCTGGCGAGCCTGAAGAACCTGAAGGACCTGAGTCTCGAAGACACGGCCATTACCGATGCCGGTCTGAAGCATCTGTATGGTCTTACCAAGCTGGCAACGCTCTCGTTGAAGCTCACCAAGACAACGCCCGAAGGCGTTCAAACCCTGCGAGAGCATCTCCCGAAGGTCAACATCGAACTATAAGGGCCAGACGCTGAGAGCGCTTGCTTAGCCCAGATTGTTCATCAGCCTACACTAACCCGA
>DASVHB010000398.1:0-4444 GCA_036379195.1 Pirellulales bacterium | reverse complement strand
GCGATCAGCACCGCCTTCGATTTCTCGGCCAGGCCCAAACGATCGAGCAAACCGTTGAGCACCAACCGGTTGTTGATCCGCAACGTGAACCGCTCGAAGCCGATCTCTCGCAGCAGGTCGTGCATGACCAGGGCCGTTTCGATATCGGCGGCGGGCGAGCGCGTGCCGATGGTGTCGAAATCGCACTGCATGAACTCGCGGTAGCGGCCGCGCTGGGTGTTTTCGCCCCGCCACACCGAAGCGATGTGGTATCGCTTAAAGGGCGTGCCCAGCTCGGCGATATGCTGCGCCGCGAAGCGGGCCAGCGGCACCGTCAGGTCGAACCGCAGGCCCACCCAACGCTCCCCCGAATCTTGAAACCGATAAATCTGCTTGTCGGTTTCTTCGCCGCCTTTGCCCGTCAGGATTTCCAGGTATTCCAAGGCCGGCGTATCGATGGGGCTGAAGCCGTAGGAGCGATAGACGCGGCGGGCGGTGTCGATCAGCCGCTCGCGCGCCATCATGGCGTCGGGCAAGTAATCCCGAAATCCCTTGAGCGTTCTCGGTTCGATGCGTTTGCTCATGCCGGCGGCCTAACCGATCACGTTCAACAGCGGCGGGCGGCGGCTGCGAAATTCCTGGCGCGGCAGCACGGCCTCGACATATTCTTCCACCTGCTCGGCCGTCTCAAAATAGCGGTCGTAGACGTGGTCGTCTTCATACTCGCAGTTTTCGGTCGAATACTCGCGGCAGATGTTTGGCCGCGTGTGGTAGATGGCGCAGCGATTGTCGTCTTGCAGGTGCTTGCAGCGAGTATGGACCAGCAGATACCAGTTGTCGCCTTCCACGAAAACCGTGGCCGCGTCGTGCAGCAGGTACCAGCGGATGTAGTCGAAATCTTTGCGGCGCGTGGGCGTTTCGATAGGCAGCGCAAAATATTTGCAGCATTTGGCCGAGCAGTGGTTGCAAAGGCAATCGCCCGGCTTCAGATCTTCGCGGCGGATTTTGGGTAAACGCATGGGGAGTGCGGAATGCGGAGTGTGGAGTTTCACATGATCGACGTCTGTAGGGAACGCCCTCTGTGGCGTTCCGTGAGGGCGGCGCACCGTCGAATCGAAGCTCGCGGAACGCCACGGAGGGCGTTCCCTACAGAGCTGTTTGCCATAAGTTACCACCTGCCGCGTTACTCGCCCAGCCCGGCCAACTCGCAGAGCGCGGCCGCCATGACGGGCTGCGGGCAACTCCAGACCAAAAAGAACAGCGCCTCGCGGCACCAGCGGCCCGCCGAATGGCCCTCGACATAGCCGCTGCCCTTGGCGGCGGTGAGCGCGCCTTGCGTCGCCCGCAGCACCAGGCTGTTGGCCCGCGCTCGTAGTTCATCGGCCGAGCAAGCGCCGGCGCCCGAGGCCAGCTCCAGCAGATCGGTTTCGAGCTGCTCATGTTCTTCGCGCAGACTGCGGGCCGCCGCAATCAAGTCGTCGCGGCGCGCGGCCTCGCGGTCGAGATAGTCGAGCGCCGCCGAGGCCAGCCCCAACGCCAAGGCCGAAGTCTGTGTTCCGCCGGTGCCCGCCCCGCGGCTGGCGAGCACGTTTTCTTCCGGCCCGGCCAAGAGCCAGCGGCGCTCGACAAACACATCGTGGCACGCCGCCGCGCCGGTACACGTGGCCGACAGTCCCACCAGCCGCGCGGGCTGCGCCGCGGAAAAGCCAGGCGAGTCGGTCGGCAGCATCACCAAGATCTGCCGGCCGTCGTCGCAAGTGGCGCCAGTCAGGAGGAAGTCTGCCCGAACGGCGCCGGTGGTCCAAGGAATCGAACCATTGAGCACGAACCCGCCATCGACGGGCGCGGCTGCCAGCACGGGCCTTGCGACATGTCGCCGGCTGGTGGTCAGGTGCGCGATGCCGACGGTGGCGAACACTTCGCCGGCTGCCAATCGCGGCAGGAGTTCGTCGCGCAACGGGTGGTTGTCGCCAGCGACCAGCCGCCGGCAAACGCCCAGCGGTTGCGTCAGCACAAACGTGGTCGTCAGACAGGCCGCGCCCAGCCGCAGAAAGCCGCGCATCAGGTCCAGTTCGCTCCAGCCCGTGCCGCCCCATTCGGGCGCGACGAACCAACGATTGACGCCGTATTGCCGGCAGAGTTCGAGTTGCTCGGAGGGCCACTGACCGCTGGCATCGAGCGCGTCGGCGCGCTCGGCCAGTTCGCGGCACAGGTTGCCAAGTGCAGGATCGTCGGGTGTCGTGATGGCAGTACGCAACGACATGCGCTTCAAATGAGTTGGAGGATGGCTCGATTATACCCGCGCCATCGCCTGCCGTCCTCTTGTGAATCTCCACGCTTTTTTTCTATACTACGCTGGGCAAATTTGTGCCGCCGCGTGTGCCATCGCTTGCGCGCGCCTTTCTCCGGCGGCTTGCCAGGGCGCATTTTCCGCGCGCCGTATCCGCCGTTAGGGCTAGCACAATTGTGGGCGATTGACTATTTTTTTCGTCTTAAGATTCATTCAGGCGTTCCAGTCAAGAATAAGAAGGCGAGTCGGGAAAAATGAAACCATTGCGAAGGCGTAGAGCGGGCGTGGCGGTGTTGGCGTTCTTGGCTCTGGCAACCCTGAGCGGCGCCGGCTGGCTGCAAGTCGGCGGGCATCAAGTGTTGGCGACGGTGGGCGCCGCCGATCCGGCCTCGCACGGCATCACGCTCTGGGAACCGCTGACCAGCGATAAATACGAGACGTACGAGAAAGTCGCCTTGGCGGCCAACGTACTGGTGGCCATCGCGGGCCTGGTCTATGCCTTGATGCTGGTGGGCCAGGTGAAAAACGCCCCGCAAGGCACTGAGCGGATGCAAGAGATTGCCCAGGCCGTGCGCGAAGGCGCCGACGCCTATCTTTACCGGCAATTTCGCGTGGTCGCCTTGCTGATTCTGGTGATCACCGCGGTGCTCTACTTTGCCGCCGTTCAAACTCCCAACGCCGATATGAAAATCGCCTGGGGCCGGGCGATCTCGTTCCTTGTCGGTTCGATCTTCTCGGCCACCGTCGGCTTTGTCGGCATGCGGCTGGCCACCATCGGCAACCTGCGCGTCGCCACCGCGGCGCAGACCAGCTTTGGTCAGGCTCTGCAGCTTGGCTACCGCACCGGCACCATTACCGGCATGCTCACCGACGGCCTGGGACTGCTGGGCGGGTCGGTCATCTTTTTGATCTATGGCGAGCATGCTTATGAAGCGCTGCTGGGGTTCGGTTTCGGCGGCACGCTGCTGGCCCTGTTCATGCGCGTCGGCGGCGGCATCTATACCAAGGCCGCTGACGTCGGCGCCGACCTGGTGGGCAAACTCGAAGCCGGCATCCCTGAAGACGATCCCCGAAATGCCGCCACCATCGCCGACAACGTGGGCGACAACGTGGGCGACTGCGCCGGCATGGCCGCCGACATTTTTGAGAGCTACGAAGTCACGATCGTGGCCGCCATGATCTTGGGCATCGCCAGCTTTGGTCACAAGGGCGTCATTTTTCCGCTCCTGGTGCGTGCCATCGGCGTGGTGGCCAGCATCATCAGCACCTACAGCGTGCGGGCGGGCGACAAAGGCACCGCCGCGGAGGCGATGAAAAGCGTCAACCGCGGGTTTGTGATCGGCTCGATTCTGAGCGTCGTCGGCTTTATCGCGTTGGGCTGGGCCTACCTGAACTTCGACCAGCACTATCTGCAAGAATACCCGCAGGCGAAGGCCGGCTTCCCCGGCGCCACCGCCGAGAACGTGACCGAGGGGTTGCCCACCTGGGCCACGTTGGGCGTGGCGGGCCTCGATATGCGGCCGGCCTGGACCTGCCTGATCGGCATTGTGCTGGCGGTGTTTTTGAACAAGTGCACCGAGTATTACACGGGCACCGAATACTCGCCTGTCCGCAGCCTGGCGAAAAGCTGTACCACCGGGCATGCCACCAACATCATTCAAGGCTTCGCCGTGGGGTATGAAAGTACGGTGGCGGCCGTGTTTATCATCGCAGGAGCCATTTTGGCCAGCGTGCTGATCTACGCCGGCACCAATGCCACGTTTGTGGCCTTCGGAGTGGCCATGTGCGGCATCGGCATGCTCACGCTCACCGGCAACACCATTTCGATGGACGTGTTTGGCCCGGTGGCCGACAACGCCAACGGCATCGGCGAAATGGGCTACGACAAGGCCGCCATGGGCGAGGCCAACTACAACGAGGCCCGCCAGACCCTGGCCGACCTCGACGCCGTGGGCAACACCACCAAGGCCATCACCAAAGGCATTGCCATTGGCTCTGCCGTGATCGCCGCGGTATCGCTATTTAACAGTTTCATCGTATCGGTCGGCTCGGGTGGTCAGGGCGAATCGGCCACCATCACCGAAGACGTCTACGGTGAGGTGGCGGCCTTGCTGACCGTATCGAACCCGCATCTGTTCATCGGCATGTTGTTGGGCGGCGCGGTGCCGTTCTTGT
>DASVHB010000397.1:0-2036 GCA_036379195.1 Pirellulales bacterium | reverse complement strand
CCATGTAGGTCAGGCTTTCCAGCCTGACGCCCATCGCCCATGACGGGATCGTAAGTCCGCCAGGAGCGAAAGTCTGCTCGCTTAATCTGTCAGGCTGGAAAGCCTGACCTACGAGCTTACGAGCAACCCATGCTGTTGCCGCAGTTGTGGCACAGATAGCAGTTGCCGGCCCGCACGGTGATCGCCCCGCAGTTGTCGCAGCTCGGAGCGTCGGTCTGGAAACTGGCGAACTGATCGCTGCGCGAGAGCGAACCCGAAAGCATCTCGTCCAAGTCCCACTTGGGGGCCATGCCGGCCCGCTCCAGCAAGGTGGTGCCGCCCGACGCGAGGACCGCGGCGCCGCCAGCAGCGGCGGCCTTGCCATGCCCGTTCTTGTGCGAAGCGCCGTTGGCGCCATTACTGGCCGAGAGCTTCGGCGCGGTCGCGCTAGCGGCGGCTTTGGGCAATCCGGGCCCTACGGTCAGCCCGCCGGCCTTCGTGGCGGCGGGCTTCGCCTCCCCCGGCGAGTTGTCACCTCCCGAGTCTTTGCCCGCCGACTCGCCGGCTGGCAAGCCCATGCTGGCCTCGCGGTAGCCGGGCAAAAACGTAATGCCCAGCCAACGGAAGATGTAATCGACAATGCTCTTGGCAATGCGAATATCGGGGTTTTTGGTATGCCCCATCGGCTCGAACCGCGTGTGCGAAAACTTGCTGATGTACACTTCCAGCGGCACACCATATTGCAGACTCATCGACACCGCCGTGCCAAAGCAGTCCATCAGGCCGCCGATGGTGCTGCCCTCTTTGGCCATGGTGATGAACAACTCACCCGGGCGGCCGTCGTCGTACAGGCCGACGGTGATATAGCCTTCGTGCCCGGCCACGCTGAACTTGTGCGTGACCGAGTTTCGCGTGTCGGGCAGGCGTTCGCGGCGCGGGGCGGCTTTCTGTTTCTCCGCCGCTTTGTCGCCCTCGGTGCTGGTCGAAAGCGGCTGGCTTTCTTTCGAGCCGTCGCGATAGATGGCCAGCGCCTTCAACCCCAGCCGCCAGCCTTCGAGATAGGCCTCGGCGATGTCGGCGGGCGTGGTGTCGCGCGGCATGTTCACCGTCTTGGAGATGGCGCCTGATAAAAACGGCTGCGCCGCCCCCATCATCCGCACGTGGGCGCGCCAGGCGATCGACCGCGTGCCGTTGCGCGGCTGAAATGCGCAGTCGAAGACCGGCAAGTGCTCGGCCTTCAGATCGGCCGCGCCCTCGATCGTGTCCTCGCGGTCGATGTAGGCCAAGATCGACTCGATCTCGGGCTGATCGTAGCCGAGCGTCTGCAATGCCAGCGGCACGGTGTTGTTGACGATCTTCAACATGCCGCCGCCGGCCAACTGCTTGTACTTGACCAGCGCGATGTCGGGCTCGATGCCCGTCGTGTCGCAGTCCATCAAGAAGCTGATGGTGCCGGTGGGAGCCAGCACCGTGGCCTGGGCGTTGCGGAAGCCGTAGAGCCGGCCGTTGGCCAGCACTTCGTCCCAGACCGAGCGAGCGGCGTCGGTGAGATAGGCAGGGCAGGCCGGGTCGATGTCTTCGACCGCGCGGCGGTGCATGTCCATCACGCCGAGCATCGGCTCGCGGTTTTCGGCATAGCCATCGAAGGGACCCACCGCCGCGGCCAACTCGACGCTGGTCAGGTTGCCGGCCCCGTGCAGCAGCGCGGTCATCGCCCCGCACAGGCCGAGCGCCGCCGGCGAGTCGTAGGCCAGACCGCTCGACATAATCAAGCTGCCCAGGTTCGAATAGCCCAGCCCCAGCGGGCGAAAACGATGGCTATTGGCGGCGATGCGCTTGGTCGGATAGCTGGCATGATCGACGAGAATCTCTTGCGCGATGAAGAAGATGCGGCAGGCCGCCTGAAACCGCTCGACGTCGAACGAACCATCTGGCTGGCGGAACTTCATCAGGTTGATGCTCGCCAGGTTGCAGGCCGTGTCGTCGAGGAACATATACTCCGAGCACGGATTCGAAGCATTGATCCGGCCCGAGTTCGGGCAGGTGTGCCAGCGGTT
>DASVHB010000396.1:0-5641 GCA_036379195.1 Pirellulales bacterium | reverse complement strand
AGCTTCTGCCCCGGCCACCGAAGGCGTAGGAGGCCGAGTGACACGAGTCCCACCTTCAAACCGGGAAACGCTTCCTTACCGATATCCCTTGGGCCCGAACCATTCCCAAGCAGCCATTGCGGCTTCGCGGGCTGGCCGCGTGGTGTAACCCAGCTCCCGCTTCGCGCGGTCAATGATAAAGTGATGCTCCAACAGCGCCACCGCCGCTGACGCCGTATTGATGTCCGGCTCATTTCCGGTGACGCGGCCCCAGGCGCTTCCCAACATGCCCGCCAACCGCAACACCGGGCGGCGCATCACCCGCCGCGGCGGCTTTTGCCCGGTGACTTCGGCAAAAATCGTCCAGGCCTCGAAATACGAGAGAGACTCGCCGCCCAGAATATAGCGGCGGCCCGTGACGCCACGCTCGGCCGCCGCCAGGATACCGGCAGTCACATCGCGCACGTCGCAAAAATCATTGCCGCCCGGCGGGGCGACATAGCCGCTGCCGCGCCCCACGGCCAATAGCATCCGTCCGCTCGAAGGCTTCCAATCCCAGGGACCGAGCATGAACGCGGGGTTGACGATCACCGCGTCGAGGCCCCGCGCCACCTCGTCGAGCACTGCGGTCTCGGCCTCGCGCTTGGTGACCACATATGGGCAGTCGATATGTCCGCCCAGCGGCGTTTCTTCGTCGGCTGGTTCACGCCGCGTGCCGCAGCCCAGCGCATCGACCGACGAGACGTGCACGAGCCGGGCGCCAGCCTCTCGGGCAGCCGCCGCCACATGGCGCGTCCCTTCGACGTTGACGGCTCGCTGCAAATCGAGACCGGTCCAGCCAATCTGCACTCGGGCCGCGGCGTGGATCACGCGCCCCACGCCGTGGCAAGCTCGGCGAACCGCGGCAGCATCGCGCACATCGCCGCGCACGATTTCGACCTCCAACCCCGCCAAAGGGCGCGGGTCGCAATTCTCGCGACCCAGCACGCGTACCGTTTCGCCGCGGTCCAGCAGCATCCGTACCACATTGTTGCCCACCAACCCGGTGGCGCCGGTGACTAGCGTGATCATCTTGACTTGGGTTAATCTCGGGATATATCGTTCAAGAATAGGCGGCTACCTGCCGCCAATGAAAGCGGAGCGTCATTTGGCGCCGTTATCCGATCCTACGATTCTGGCGGCGTATCGCAATGCGTTAGCCGATTGGCGGTTTTCGGATTTCATCCGGTGGACGGAGAAGGCGCTGACGGATCTTCGACGTGAGCTTGAAGGGTGGTCGATCAAGGAAGTCGCGCGTGTCATGCACGAACACGTGGAAAACGGCGGCGAAATCGATGCCGTCGTTGAGACGAGACCGGAGTGGTCTGAACACCGTTATCACTACGATTTGCGGATAAATGTCGATGGAAAACCGATCTACATCGAGACGCGCCTATTCTTTACCAATGCCGACGACCCGGACGATCCGTGGATCCACGTCGTGAGTCTCCATTAGATTTGATTCCATGGAAAATTCCAACCCGATCGCGAAATCGAAACCTTTTCCGTGGGAATGCCCGAAATGCTTTCAGCGCGACGTGGCGCCCCGCAACATCGATTTTTCCTTGCAGGTAAACCATGAGGGGCGCTTGCACGCGATCGTTGTGCCGGGGTTGCGAGTGCCGGTTTGCGCAGCCTGCGGCGAGCGGGTGTTCACCAGCGAAGCCGACGACGTAATTGAGGCCGCTGTGCGCCAACAACTTCATCTGCTCACGCGACAGCAGATCCAGGAGTCGATTGTAAAACTTGGCATGCGGCAGAATGAGCTTGCCACCCGCCTTGGCGTTGCCGAAGAGACGGTCTGCCGCTGGATCGACGGCTCGATGGTCCAGACGCGCGCGATGGACAATCTGTTGCGTGCTTTTTTTGCTTTGCCGCAGTTGCGCGCGGCGCTGACTGGGCCGAACCAGGCCCCCGATTTCGGCGCCTCGGTCCTGAGCTGAACAGTACCGATGCGGCTTCACTGAACCGACGCCCGGCCGATCGAATGATAGGCAAATCCGGCGGCCTGCATCTGTGCAAGCTCAAAGAGATTGCGGCCATCGAAAACCACCGGCGACTTCATGCGCCGCCGCATTTCGTCGAAATCGGGCTGCTGAAATTGCTTCCACTCGGTCATAATGGCCAAGGCTTCGGCGCCATTCAGCGCGTCGTATTTGCTCTCGGCATAGATCAGCTTGTCGCCGTAGTGCCGCTCTACGTTCTGCATCGCTTCGGGATCGTGAACCTGCACGCGCGCCCCGCGCCGCAGCAACTCGTCGATGAGCGTCAACGCCGGGGCCTCACGAATGTCGTCGGTGCGCGGCTTGAACGCCAGGCCCCATACGGCCACGATGCGGCCGGCCAATCCAACGCCGAAATGATTGTCCAGCTTGGCGATCATGACATGCTTCTGCCGCTCATTGACGGCGTCGACGGCGCCTAGCAGCGTGGGCTCGACAGCGTGCGAGCGGGCCATCGCCTGCAACGCCCGCACGTCTTTGGGAAAACAACTGCCCCCGTAGCCCACGCCCGGAAACAGAAACGCGAAGCCGATCCGGCTGTCGTGGCCGATGCCTCGCCGCACATCGTTGATATCGGCGTCCATCCGTTCGCAGAGGTTCGCCACCTCGTTGATGAAGCTGATCTTGGTCGAAAGCAGCGCGTTGGCCACATACTTGGTCATCTCGGCGCTTTCGGGCGACATGATCAAAAACGGCTTTTCGGTGCGCAAAAACGGGGCGTACAACTCGCGCAACACATGGGCCGCCTCGGGCCGGCGCACGCCCACCACCACGCGGTCGGGCTTCATGAAGTCGTCGATCGCGGCGCCCTCTTTCAAAAACTCGGGGTTGCTGGCCACGTCGCATTCGCGGCCGGTGCGCTCGCGCAGCCGCCGGCCGATGGCCGCGTTCGTGCCGACGGGCACCGTGCTTTTGGTGATGGCAATCGCCCCCTCCGCCAAATGCGGGGCCAAGGCGTCGACCACCTTCCAGAGATTCGACAGATCGGCCGAGCCGTCCTCGGCGCTGGGCGTGCCCACCGCCAGGAAAATCAACTTCGCCGGTCGCACCGCGGCCGCCAAATCGGTGCTGAACCGCAATCGGCCGTCCTGGGCGTTCTGCTCGACCAGTTCGCTCAGTCCCGGCTCATAGATGGGAATTTCGCCTCGCTGGAGCCTGGCAATTTTCTCGGCGTCGACGTCGACACACGTCACATCATTGCCGCTCTCGGCGAAGCACGTGCCCGTGACCAAACCGACATAGCCCGTGCCAACGATCGCGATCTTCATGGAGCAAGTTGCTAAAAAAGGGTTTTCGATTCCGCTTTCCGCCGATTCTTGATTACCTGATAGTATGCCACAGCGAACCTAGGGGGAATAGTCAACGTTGCCCCTAGGGAAGGTCCAAATGCATCAGGCGGTCTCAGCCGCACAGCCGATTTCTCGTGTAGTATTGTTTGGCGTTCTTTGCTCTAATCCGCACGCCCCGCATCTTGCGACGGCCGACTCGCGGAACCCGCGCCGCGCGCTGGCGTCGCATCAACTCATCGTCCCACGCCTTCCGATATGACAGTTGCACGCGGCCGCCTCGCCGCGTGGCTAGCCTGAGTGAACGCCTATGCTTCGCCCTCGAACGTCTCGCACGACGCCGAATCGCCCGTGGCTGGCCGCCTTGGCCGCGGCACTGCTGTTGCCATCGTCAGGCTTCGCCGAGCCGCGCTCGCCGGCAGTTCGTGCGGGCGGCGCGCTGGCGTTTGTCATGGCTTCCGAAGATGCTGGTCAGAACGAAGGGTCGCTGCGTGGCGGCGATGACGCGAGCACGGCCGACCGCGAGCCGTCGGAACGCATAGAATCGGACGAGGCCGTGCTTTCGGGCGATCTTTCGCCCCCCGCCGAAGCGGAATTGAGCGATGGCTCACCGTTGGACGAACTGCCGGCGGGCGGTGGGCTAATCGAAAGCGAGGCGCCCGACGCCTTGCCTGATGACTTGCCCGAAGCTCGGCCCTTCGCCGTCGGCCAGCATGGCAGCGACTTGCTGGTGCTGCGCGACAAGGTGCGGGGGGTGCTGCGGCGTTTTGCGGGCCGGACGATCAACACGCGCGACAATAACTGCTGGGAGGTGATGCACTGGATTATCGCCTATGGCGTGGACTCGCGGCTTCGCAACGGCGGGCCGCGCGGCGGGCCGGTCAATTCGATCGGCTGGCTGTGCTATGGCAACCGCTGCGCCGGCCAGCCGTTGGTCTATCTTGACCAAGGCCGCGTCACCGCCGCCAAGGGGCCGCGCGTGCAGGGCCACCACGGCCAGTTTCTGGCCATTCTGGCGCAGTCGAAGGTGATGAAAAGCTACCCGATGCGGGCGAGCAATCGCAACTTCACCGTGGCCGACCTGATCGAAACCGAAAAACTCGGCTGCGAGGAAGGCATCGAGTTGACGTTCAAGCTGATCGCCTTGTCGCATTATCTCGACCTGAATGAAAGTTGGCGCAACCGTGCCGGCCAGGAATGGTCGGTATCGCGGCTGGTGCGCGAAGAAATCAAGGCGCCCATCCGCGGGGCGGCTTGCGGCGGCACTCATCGGCTGATGGGGCTTAGCTACGCCGTTCGCGAGCGGCAGAAGCGCGGCGAACCGATCGACGGGCAGTTCCGCCGCGCCGAGAAGTACGTGCGCGACTTCCACGCCTACACCTTCGCCCATCAAAACGCCGACGGCTCGTTCAGCACCGAATGGTTCAAGGGGCGCGGCGCGCGGGCCGATCTCGACCGCCGCCTGCAAACCACCGGCCATATTCTGGAATGGATGGTGTACTCGGCTCCGCCTGAGATGTTGCGCGAGCGGCGGTTGGTGAAGGCGGTCGATTATCTGGCCGGCATTTTGGCGGCCCAGCCCGATCGGGCCTGGTCGCTCGGCCCGCTGGGTCACGGGCTGCACGCCTTGGCGTTGTACGACGAGCGCGTGTTTCAGCAAGCCCCGCCCGCGCCGCTGGCTCGCCGCAATCAGCGCGTGGCCGACCTGCGCGAACCGCCCGAAATCATTCCCACCGTGTCGATCGAGCCACGCCAGCCGGTGGTGATGCCCGTCGTGCCCGGCCCCGGTCGTCTGCCGCCGCGTACCGCCGACGAAGACGAGCAGCCGCTCGACGATTCGTGGGCCGACGGGCAGCGGGCCGAAGTGGAGCCCGAAAGTTTCGACGCCGCTGAGATCGACGAATTGCAGCCGCTGCCCGCCGCGCCCGCGGCCGACGATTGATCGCTCTGCCGCGTTCAACAGTAAGTAGGGTGGGCATTGCCCACCATGAATTCCGCAGGTGGGCAATGCCCACCCTACGGCCTGCCAGCTTCTGGAAGCCCGACGCGTAAGCGAGGACCGCTGACCAGACTTCCTTTGCGAATGCGTCGGGCTACCCTGTTCGGCACCACCCCGCCGTGGCGGGGACCGGCTTCAGCGGCTTCGTGTGCAACCGTTTCAAGGTTCGCGACACCGGATCGACCACCAGGCCCACGCTCTCCAATGCCACCGTGCCAAGAATCGGTTCGCTGCCTCGCATCTCAGACTGGCTGTGCCCACCGCGCCCGGCTGCTCACTGTCAGCCACACCGGTGCATTGGGCCACAAACCAAGCGAAGCCGTCGGGCGGATGTT
>DASVHB010000395.1:0-4348 GCA_036379195.1 Pirellulales bacterium | reverse complement strand
GCTGGTGCAAGCGATGAAGCTGTCCGACCTTTCGGTGCTCGGACCCATCAACGCCTACAAGCCGGTGGCAAGCTTGTTGCCCGCCCTGCTGCTGCTGGGCGAAGTGCCGGCGATGGGGGCATTGCTGGGCGTGGCATTGGTGGTCGGCGGCAGTTACGCATTGGTCGATCGCGGCGATGCCAGGGGTGGCAATCCAGTCGTCGAGCCGGCCACAGGGGCCGGGACGACCGCTGGGCACGGCGCCTACGGGCATCGTCGCCGGCAGTTCGGTTGGGCGGGCCTTTGGAGCGATCGCGGCGTTCAATGCCGTTTTGCCGCACTGATTTTCGCGGCCCTCGAGGCGGTGTTCCTCAAGCGGGCTTTGCTGGTCAGTTCGCCGCTACCCACGTTTAGCGTGTGGTCGCTGCTGGGGTTTGTTGTCGCGCTTCCCGTGGCCCTCAGGCAACTCGGCAAACCGGCAGCCTTTCTGAACAGCGCGGGCCTGCGAAACTTCGCCGCATTAGCGGTCACGACCGGCCTGATGCAGTTCTGCACGATTGTGGTTTTGGGCGGTCTGCAAGTGGGCTATGCCCTGGCTTTGTTTCAGATCTCGGCGGTCATCAGCGTCGTGCTTGGCCGGCAATTTTTTGGAGAGGGGCATTTTAGGAAACGGCTCCTCGGCTCGGCCATCATGGCGGCCGGAGCGGTGCTGATTGTGGTGTGCCGCTAGCCGGCGATGCGCACCCGCCCCGGGACGCGCCAAATAGCGCGGCCACACTAACCCGAAGCGTAAGCGAGGTTAAATCGGGTTCTCGTCCTCGCTTACGCTTCGGGTTGGTGTGGGCTGGCGCGCAAGACGGGCTAGCCGCCTACGTGGCCGGGGCTACCGGCGGCAATCCAAAATCCAAAATCGAAAATCCAAAATCCCGACTCCCCCTACTCTTCCCAGCTCCTCATCGAGATCGTCCGCCCCAGCTCCAATTCTCCTTCCCGGCCCGCCTCTGGCTTGTGTCGGGCTGCGAATTTGGGTATTGGTACGCGGCCCTTCCCGGCGCGGCCGCCGCCATGCGCGCGTGCGGCCGTTCTCGGCAGAGGCTCACCTCGCGGTTTCACTTCCTTCGTTCTCTCGTTTACGGAACTTTCCGATGCCCGGTGTTTCGTTCGACCGGCGCGCGCTTGTTCGTGCCGCGCTAGGGATAGGGCTGTTATTCTTCGGCGCGCAACGCGGCGTGGCGCAAATCATCTCGCCCGACACACTGCCGGGTGACGACGGCTCGCTCACCTTGCCCTCGAAACAAGCCAAGCCGGTTTCGGCCAGCGAGCAGCCGCGCCGCGAGCTGCCGCCGGGCGTAACCACCAGCAGCGGTCTGCTGCCGCCCGGTTTGAATAACACGGGCGGCCTGCTGCCGCCCGGCTTGAATAACAGCGGCTCGCCGGTGATCTCCAGCCACGGTGTGCCCAAACCGGGCCTCACCGGGTTGACCGGCAAAGAGATCGTGGTGGGCATCAAGTTTGTCGGCCTGGTGACCGTCAAAGAGCAAACGGCCCGCCGCAACGTCAAGACCATCGAAGGCCGCCCGTTCAACCAAAAGACCGTCGAAGACGACGTGCGGCGGCTCACGCAAGCGGGCTTGCTGGGCAACGACGTCAGTTACCAGCGCGTGGGCGACAACGGCATCATCGTCACCTTTCACGTGTACGAGCGTCCGACCATCCGCTACATCACGTTCCACGGCAACAAAAAAATTCGCCGCCGCACGTTGCTCAAGCAATGCGGCCTCAAGGAAAAGGAGCAATTTCTCATCGAGTCGGTCAAGGACGCCAAGAACCGCCTGGAAGAGTATTACCACGAGAAAGGCTACAACAAGGCGACGGTCAAAATCATCGAGGGCGACAAACCCAACGACCGCGGCGTTGTGTTTCTGATCAACGAGGGGCAAAAGCAGAAGGTCTTCTGGGTCGAGTTCGAGGGCAACAAGATCGCCTCCGACGGCCAACTGCGCACGAAGATCAAATCGAAGCCGCCGCTGCTGTACCTCTTCAAGGGCGAAGTCGACCGCCAACGGGTGGAAGAAGATGTGGCGCAGATTATCGACTATTACCGCGGTCTGGGCTTCTTTCAGGCGCGCGTCGGCCGCGAGTTGATGTTCAACGAGGAGCAAAGCTGGGCCACCATCCGGTTCGTGATCGACGAGGGGCCGCGCTCGAAAGTGCGCAATATCGAGTTTCTCGGCCCCAAAATCTTCTCGCGCGAGCAATTGATGGCCGACCTCAATCTGCACGAGGGCGACTACTTCAACGAGTCGAAGCGCGAAAAAGACAAAGCCGCCCTGGAAGACAAATATGGCGACAAAGGGTATGTGTTCGCCGTCATCCAGCCCGAAATCAAGTTCGACGAGGCGCCCGGCGAAGTCGACCTGGTCTACCAGATCGAAGAAGGCAGTCCCTGCGTGGTCTCGCGCATCAATGTGGCGATCAAAGGCGACAACCCTCACACGCGCCGCAATACCATTCTCAACCGCGTCTCGCTCCATCCGGGCGATCTGCTTAGTACCAAGGAAATTCGCGACAGCGAGCGGCGGCTGCGAGGTTCTTCGCTGTTTCTCAATACGCCGGGCAACGAACCGAAAATTAGCTTCGATCGTCCCGACGTGGAAAGCATCGGCGGCATCGCCGAGCGACCGGGCGGGCCGGGCGCCGGTGGATTCCGCGGTCAAAGCCCCGATCCGCAATCGCAGAGCCAGCAGGCGGGACGCCCGCACCCCAAGACCTCGCCGTCGAACCAGCGCCGCGCACCACGGGGGATCTGGTAACGATGCGTCGCGTGCGTCGGGCAAATCGGCCCGGACCTAAGGCGTGGACCTTTGGCAACGCCGCCTTTGGCGTGGCCTGGGTGTTTGCGCTGACCTGGGTGGGCGGCGCGCGCGCGCAACAGATCGGCGGCTACGCGAGCGATCCGTTCCGCCCGCAGTCGGCGCCGGCGGCCGGTCAGGTGCCACTGGGGCGAACCGATCCCAGCGCCCCGCGCGCGCGGCGGCCCTCGTCGGCGTTGCCGTCGGACGGTCGCAATGCTCCCTGGACGGTGCGCCCCACCCAATTCAGCCAGCCGTCGGCGCCGGCCGGCCCCGCGCCGTTCAATGGCCCGCCAGGCCCCGGACCTTACCGTTCGGCGGCGCCCGCGCAACCATCGCCCTTTGGCAACCCCGGCCCCTTTCAAACGCCGGGCGGATATCGACCGATGCCCGGCGGGCAAGGCGCTTTCGGGCAGCCGGCCCCGGGCGCGATCGCGCCTGGCGGCCGTTTTGCTCCCGGCGGCGGTCTGGCGCCTGGCGGCGGCTATGGCAGTGGTGGGTTGGCGCCCGGAGTTCAGAACCCCAACGGCATGAATCCCAGCTTTGGCGCCGCCAATGGCCTGGGCGAGGGCCCGGGCGCGCAGAGCCCGCCGCCGGGCGGCTATGGCAGCGACGACGAGTTTCTGCCCCGCGAGCCCGCGTTTCCCGGCGGCGTCGAGCCGTTGCCCGTGCCGATCACCGTCGAAACCCAAGAGACGCAAACCGGGCGGTTGATGTTCGGCGTCGGCGTGAACTCCAATGCCGGCCTGATCGGCAACATCGTCGTCGACGAGCAAAACTTCGATTGGACGCGCTGGCCGCGCAGTTGGGAAGACGTCCGCAACGGCAAAGCGTTTCGCGGCGGCGGGCAGCAGTTCCGCATCGAAGCCATGCCCGGCACGCAGCTCTCACGCTATGGCTTCACGTTTCGCAATCCCTATCTGTTCGACACGCGGATCAACTTCGGACTCGACGCCTATTACTTCAATCGCTACTTCCAGAACTGGACCGAGCAGCGGACCGGCGGGCGCATGAGCCTGGGCTACCAGTTGACGCCCGATCTATCGACCATGGTGGCTTTCCGCGCGGAGAACATTCGCATCTTCAACCCCACCGTGCCGACACCGCCCGAGTTGTCGGACGTATTGGGCAGCAACTCGCTGTTTTCCGGATCGTGGACCACCATCCACGACACGCGCGACAGCGCCTTTCTGCCCACGCAGGGCCACCGCGCCTCGATCGAGCTGGAGCAGGCGTTCGGCTCGTACAGCTTTCCGCGCGCGGTCGTCGGCTGGCGGCAGCACTTCCTGGTGTACGAGCGGCCCGACGGCAGCGGACGCCAGGTGCTGACGTTGATCAACGACACCGGTTTTACCGGCACGCACACGCCGATCTTCGAAAACTTCTTTGCCGGCGGTTACAACACGATCCGCGGCTTTTATTTTCGTGGCGCGTCGCCGCTCGACATGGGCGTGCAGGTGGGCGGTAAGTTCGAATTCCTGAACACGGTGGAATACATGTTTCCCATCACCGCCGAC
>DASVHB010000394.1:0-6687 GCA_036379195.1 Pirellulales bacterium | reverse complement strand
TGCCGATCAAGCCCCGTCTCGCCCAGCGCCGCCACCCTGCGATCGCCGGCCATTTGGGCCACGCGGTCCCAATCGCCCGGAGCTGCCTGAGCGCAGTAATTTGGCTGAATGCCCACCGCCGCCACGAGCGTCTGCGGATGGCGAGCGGCCAGATCGAGACAAGCCTGACTGCTGTCGGCGGTGATTCCAACCGCGACGATGTGGTCCACGCCCGCCTGCACGGCGCGCTCGATCATCGCCGCCCGATCGTCGTCGAACTCGCTTTGATCGAGATGCGCGTGCGTATCGAATAGCGCCATCGCGTGATTTTATCGACGAGCCAGCAAAAAAGAAGGACGCCGAAGCGTCCTTCTTCTACGCCACCCGTGGGGACCGGTGAAACCGTTCTGTTTGCGTGGCACCGGGGTGCCGCCTCCGGGCTGTCGCCTACGGATTGTCGCCTACGGATTGTCGCCTACGGATTGTCGCTGTCCGCCGGTGCGGCACTGTCCGTGGCGGCGGCGTCGGTGGCATTATCGGTCGCATCGCCGTTGTCGTCCTGCGGCGGCTTGATCGTGGTTTCGGTGTCCGACTCGGTCTTGATCTTCTCGCCGGTCTCCGAATCGGTCGACGACGATTCGCTTTCTTCCTTGATCGTTTGTTCGCCCGTGTCACGGTTCGTCTCTACCGTGCGTTCGGTAACATTCTTGTCTTTTTGCTTGGTCGTATCGCCGCAACCGGCGACGAACAACCCCAGACTCAAGCACAAACTCCAAAACGCCAGCTTCTTCATGACATCACCTTTGCTTTCAGTATTGCCGCAGCACGCGGGCAGGACGCCCTGCAATTCCAACGCGCTTATCGCTCTTCTCTCAGTACGATCCCTCACACGCCGAGATTATTCCCAGGCTCGCAAGCTTGGGCGGTAGCCATGCAGAAGCCGTGCCAAATGGTGGTATTGCCATCCCCGCTGGCTTATACTTTCACCCGCTGCCGGGCGTGATCTTAACGAATTGCGAACATTTGCCCATCGTTCGGCGCTGGCTGCCATGCGAATTTGTTCAAGCTGCGGGAAAAAGAACCTGGCAGGTTTTACGTTTTGCCAGAAATGCGGCGCTGAACTGGCCGAGGCGCAGCCCACAATGTCCGACGGCGAGCGGTCGCTCCATGGCGCTGAAGACGGGCGGCAGGTTGATGCGGACGATGCCGAAGAGCCGCTTGTGTTGCTGCTGGAACAAGGTAAAAAGTTAGAGGCCATCAAACTCTATCGCCAGCGAACCGGCGTGGGGCTGGCCGAAGCCAAGGCGGCCGTCGAGCGGCTGCAGCGGCAAGAGGCAATCGAGACCGGCGAGTTAGAGCCGCGGTTGCTCGAGTTGCTCGGGCGGGGCGAGAAGATCGCGGCCATTCGGCTTTATCGCAGTCACACGGGCGCAAGCTTGTCGGAGGCCAAGGCCGCTATCGAGCATGTTTCGGTTAAGCATGGCTTGGCGCCGATGCGGAGCGGCTGCGCCGGCGTTTTGATCGCGGCAGGGTTAGCGGCGGGATGGTTATGTTGGTAGACCTATTAGGGTTCAGGGTTCAGCATTTTCGTGATCCCGCATCGGCATCGGCGAACCGAAAGCATCCGGAACCAGGAATCCTAAAACTGCCGCACTCCGCACTCCGCACTCGGCACTCCTCACCCCTGACCACCTCCCCCGACCCCTGAATCGTACCCCAGCCCCCGCCCCTGGCAGCGTGCGCGAGATGCTCTCGATCGCCCTGCCGCTGATCGCTTCCACGGTCTCGTGGACGATCATGATCTTTACCGACCGCGTGTTTCTGGCCTGGTATTCGCCCGCCGCCGTAGCCGCAGCGCTGCCGGCCGGCATGCTCTCGTTTGCGGTGATTTGCTTTCCGCTCGGGCTGGCGGCCTACGTCAATACCTTTGTGGCGCAATACCACGGCGCCGGCCGAAACGAACGCATCGGCGCCGCGGTCTGGCAGGCCATCTTCATCGGGCTGGCCGCCGCGCCGCTGGCACTGATCACCATTCCGCTGGCGCCTGGCATCATCGAGGCGGTCGACCACGATCCCGACGTCACCAGTTACGAGGTCGATTACTATCAGGCGGTCTGCGCGGGCGAAGCCACCTTGGTGCTCATCGCGGCGCTCTCGGCATTCTTCACCGGGCGGGGCGAGGTGCGCACCGTGATGGTGGTCGATAGCTCGGCGGCGGCGTTGAACATCTTACTCGATTATCTGTGGATCTTTGGCCACGCCGGTTTCCCGACGATGGGCCCCAAGGGCGCCGCCTGGGCCACCACGGTGGCCACATGGTTGCGGTTGTTCGTTTACATGGTGCTTTGGTTCCGGCCGAAATTCCGGCAGACCTACCATACCGTGTCTGGCTGCCGTTTCGATCGCGAACTGTTTGGGCGGCTGCTCTGGTTCGGCTTTCCCAATGGCTTGCAATACCTGTTTGAAGTCGGCTCGTTCAGCGTTTTCTTGATGCTGGTCGGGCAGTTTGGCGAGAAAGCCTTGGCCGCTTCGAATCTCTCGTTCAACTTGAACTCGCTGGCGTTCATGCCGGTGGTGGGCATCGGGTTGGCGGCCAGCACCTTGGTCGGCCAACACCTGGGCGAGAACCGACCCGACCTGGCCGCACGATCCACGTGGTCGGCCTTCGCCCTGGGAGCGATATTGATGTTGCCCGTGGCCGCGCTCTATGTGTTTGCGCCGCACTGGCTGCTGGCGGCCTATAGCTTGCACAGCGAGCCGCGCGATTTCGCGGAACTCGAAGACCTGGCTTCGCTGCTGCTGCGGTATGTGGCGGCGTATTGCCTGTTCGACGCCATGAACGTCATTCTTTCGGGTGCGCTGAAGGGCGCCGGCGATACACGTTTTGTGTTGTTCGTTACCCTCTCGGCGGCGTTGGTGACCGGGCTGGGCTGTTGGCTGGGGGTCAAACATTTCAGCCTGGGACTTTACTTTTGCTGGTCAATGATGACCGGCTGGGTATGTCTGCTCGGCGTGGTGTTTCTCGCCCGTTTTGTGCAAGGCCGCTGGCGCACCATGCGGGTGATTGAGAGTCACGAGTGACGCCGGTAGTCCCGGCCCTTGTGGCCGGCACGCCAGGATTTACCGCCCAACCGCCCGGCACAAGGCCGGGAGCTACCTCATCGAAGTTCATCGCACGAACTTCACACACACCGGCTTGGGGATTTTGATTTCATGCCCGGTGGGCGTCAGCTTGCCGGTGGCGCCGTCGATTTTGAAGACCACGATGTTGTCGGAGTCCTGATTGGCGGCCAGCAGAAACCTGCCCGACGGGTCGATGCCGAAATTGCGCGGCGTCTTGCCCTCGGTCGATTGATGGCCGGCGGCAGTCAGCTTTCCGCTCGACGCATCGACGGTGAAGATGGCGATGCTGTTGTGGCCGCGGTTCGAGCCATAGACGAATTTGCCCGACGGGTGGACCTGCACTTCGGCAGTGCTGTAATCGTTGCGCTTTTCGTGCGGCAACGTAGTGATGGTTTGTAGCTCTTCGAGCTTGCCGTGCGCGGCGTCGTAACGGAACGCTGTGACGGTGCAGGCCATTTCGTTAATGACATAGGCATAATGGCCGTTGGGATGAAACGCGAAGTGCCGGGGGCCGGCGCCAGGCGCCACCCGCGCGGCGGGCGGATCGTTGGCCGCGAGCGTTCCCTTGGCCGGGTCGAACCGATAGACCAGCACCTGGTCGAGCCCCAGGTCGGCCACAAAGGCGAAATGGTTGTCGCGGTCGAGGTTCACCGAATGGGCATGCGGCGCTTCCTGGCGGCTGGCGTCGACGCTCTTGCCGCGATGCTGAATGAACGCGGTCGCTTTGCCGAGCCGGCCGTCGCCATCGATGGGCAGCACGCACACGCTGCCGCCGCCATAATTAGCCGCCAACACATTCTTACCCGCCCGGTCGACCACCAGGTGGCACGGTCCGCCGCCGCCCGACGATTGTTGGTTGAGGGCCTTGAGCGTCCCATGCGGCCCAATGGCAAATGCGGCCACGGCCCCTTTACCATTGTCAAAATCATCGACTTCGCAGACGGCATACAGAAAATGCCCACCCGGATGCAACGCCAGGAACGAAGGATTCTTGACGCCCGACGTGCCGCCGACCTTCGTCAGCTTGCCGCTGGCGGTGTCGAGCTCGAGCAGGTGAATGCCGTCGTTCTTTTCGTCCGAGTAGGAACCGATGTAAACGCGCAGTTTTGAATCGTCGCCGGTGGTCGATGCGGTTGGGTCTTTGGCCATGATGGTCGTGGTGATGAGCGAAAGAAACGAAACGAGAGCCAGGCAAGCAATCGAGGGTCGTGAGGGCGTCATCGGTGTTGATCCTTGGTGAGACAGCGGTTTAAGCGGCATTGGAACTTGCCGGTGGCCGCAATGCAAGCCGTGGCTCGCGAAATACCGATGTGCGAATACCGGACGCGGCATAGTCGCCTTTCGCTCCGCGAACGTGGCGCTACTTTCGCGGAGCGAAAGGCGACTCTGGCCGTCCCTCACTTGCCCCCGGCCAACTAAGATTGAGTGGCTAGCGATGCTGTTTCGCCAGGAGAATCGAACCTGGCCACCAGCACCGTGATGTTATCGCGGCCTCCGGCATGGTTGGCCGCTTCGACGAGTCGCTGGCACGTTTCGGCCGCACCGCGACCTTCGCTCAGAATTGCCGCGGTTGCGCCATCGCCGACTTCGTTGGTCAGGCCGTCGGTGCAGAGCAGCAAGACGTCGCCTGCTTGCAATTGCACTTGATGCGCTTCGGGCGAGAGTTTTTCGGCGCTGCCGCCGACCGCGTTCCACAGCACGTGGCTATAACGCGAGTGGGCGGCCTGGTCGGCGGTGAGCATGCCCGCCTCGACCATTCGTTGGGCCAGCGTATGGTCGGTGGTAATCTGCTCCAGCCGCGACTCTCGCAGCAGATAGCATCGGCTGTCGCCGGCGTGAATGATGTACGCCCGTGGCCAGGCGATGTAGGCCAGCGTGACCGTGGTTCCCATGCCATGCCGCTCGGGCAGCGCCTCGCTCTCTTGATGCACTTGGGCATCACACCGCTGCAGCGCCTCTCTCCATTCGGCCAGCACCTGCTGGCCGTTCGTGTCGTCGAGCCGCAGGCACCACTGCATGGCGTTGACGGCGAAATGGGCGAGGCAATCGACGGCCAGGCTGCTGGCGCGCTCGCCGGCCAAATGCCCGCCAAGCCCATCGGCCACCAACAGCAACTGCCCCTGGGCGCCGCCCAGCAGACAGGTCTCGTCGTCAATCGCCAGACTTGTCTGGTGGATCTGCAGCGACTTGCGCAGTTCGGCCACGAGGAACTGGTCTTCGTTACTTTCGCGGACTTGCCCGCGATCGGTCAGTCCGTGGCAGTCCATAGCAGGGCTCGGGGGCCAGGATTCGGGGGCCGGGGATCAAAAACGCGCCCGTTTGCGGTAATGCAAGGCACGTGCCAGTAAACCGCTGTTATCCCAGGGCTGCATATTTTCTACTTTCCCCTTTCTACTTTCCCCTTTCTACTTTCCACTCATCACTCATCCCTCATCACTCATCACTCACCCCTCATCACTGGCCCAACTTGATGCCGGCGCGCAGTCATCATAGACTGGCGATTCACCCCCGGAGGCGACTGCCATTAGCGTTACAACCGCGACCGACCTGGCCTTCCAGCGATGCATTGCGCCCGGCTGCGGCACATCGTATGGTATCGACGAGGTGCGGGTGAGTTGCGGCGTCTGCGGCAATCTGCTCGACGTGGTGTACGACTGGCAGCGGCTGCGCCCGCCCGATTCGTGGCGGCATTTCGAGCAAAAATGGTCGCGCCGCTACGACCCGCTCGATTTCAGCGGCGTCTGGCGGTTCCGCGAGCTGTTGCCTTTTGCCCCCGACGAGCAAATTGTGACCATCGGCGAGGGCCAAACGCTCTTGCAGCCCTCCGATGGCGTCGGCAAATACGTGGGCCTCGATGCCGGACGGCTGTTTTTGCAATATGAGGGCATGAACCCCTCAGGCAGCTTTAAAGACAACGGCATGTCGGCGGCCTTCACCCACGCGCGCATGACCGGCGCCAGCCGGGCCGCCTGCGCCTCGACCGGCAACACCAGCGCCTCGCTGGCCCTTTATAGCTCGGTCACCCGGCTGATGAAGGCCCTGATCTTCGTCGGCTCGGGCAAAATCTCGTATGGCAAGCTTTCGCAGGCGCTCGACTACGGGGCGCTCACCATGCAGATCGCCGGCGATTTCGACGACGCGATGGCCCGCGTGCAAGAAGTCTCGAAAGAGCTGGGCATTTACCTGGTCAACAGCGTCAATCCGTTCCGCCTCGAAGGCCAAAAGACCATCATGTACCGCGTGCTCGAAGCGCTGCGGTGGCAAGTGCCCGACTGGATCGTGGTGCCCGGCGGAAACCTGGGCAACTCCAGCGCGTTTGGCAAGGCGTTTATGGAACTGCTCGAAATCGGCCTGATCGACCGGGCGCCGCGGCTGGCGGTGATTAACGCCGTGGGGGCCAACACGCTCTATCAGCTTTATGAACGCCGCGGACTGCGCTGGAACGGCGGCTGTCCCGACTGCGACACCACCACCACTTACTACGGCGAGCTCGACCGCGAGCGATTGCGCGCCTCGACCATTGCCAGCGCCATCGAGATCAATCGGCCCGTGAACCTGCTGAAATGCCTGCGGGCGTTGGACATC
>DASVHB010000393.1:0-4768 GCA_036379195.1 Pirellulales bacterium | reverse complement strand
GGCGATGAGGTCTTGCGGGTTGTCGGCAACGGTGCGCGCGAGGCCCGCTGCGTCAATTGGCTGCGATATATCTTGTCGTTGGCGCTGTTCACGGCGGCTACAGTTTCTCTGGTCTCGCTCGCCGCCGCAAAGACGCCATCGGGGTTTGCCGCCGTCCGCACTCGGGAGCTGACCATGATCGCGCTGAGCATGACGCTTCAAGGGTTGTTGGCAGTCTGTGCGGTCCAAGGGCGAGGGTTCATCAAGACGTTTTCTGTTGGCGCTCTGCTAGTATCCTGTTTCGGCTGGGCGATCTGCTGCCAGGCATTACTGCAAGACGCCGTAAACCGAGGCAGCCCGTTCGGCCATATCAGGGCAATAATTCCGCACCAGTATTCCTTCGCGGCGGCGTGGGCCTTCGCTCCGGTCTTCGGCCTGGTCTGCGTCTTACTTCAATGGCTTTTCCAACGCGAGGATCGAGAAAAGGTTCCAGCCACCTTTCTCCGGGGAGAGGGGCCGGGGGTGAGGGGCTGCGGCTCGGGTTGAAACGAGGTGCTGAGTTTCACCGGTGCGCGATGCCCCGTCATCCCCAGCCCTTCTCCCCCAGAGGACCGGGGGAGAAGGGGGCAAAAGAATAAGTTGATTCCACCCAGCAGGTCGCCAAGGGCGACCGCTTCTCCGCCACGGAGTGTCGGAGCTACTTTGCCGTCATCCGCTCGACTGCCCGATCGAGCCGAGCGAGAATCTCTTCCACGTCATTCAGCGTCATGGCCGCGCTGAACCCGTGGTGGCAGGCGGCGCCGCCGTAATCGTGAAAGTAAACGCCCTCGGCGATCGCGGCCGCCACGAAACGCAACATCTGGTCGCGGCGGTGTTGCACCAGGTCGCGATAGGTCTCAAACCGCTCGACGCCAAAATAAATGCCCAGCCGCGCGCCCAAGCCCCGCGCCTGGCCCGCCACGCCGTGCCGTTGGAAAACCTGGTTGAGTCCCGCCACCAATCGCTCGCCCACCGCCCGAATGTGATCGTAAAAGCCCTCTTCTCGATAAATTTTAACGGCAGCCAGCCCGGCCGCGACGCCTATGGGGTGGCCGTTGTAGGTGCCGCTGTGCTGGCAGTCGCCTTCGGGCATCAGCCGCCGCATCACGTCTGCACGTCCGCCAAACACGCTGAGCGGAAAACCCCCGCCCACGGCCTTGCCCAGCGTGCATAAATCTGGTGTGACTCCCAAATGTTCCTGCGCTCCTCCGGCACACATGCGAAATGCGCTGAGCACCTCGTCAAAAATCAGCAGCACGCCATGCTCGGTGGTTAGGCGCCGCAGGGCTGCCATAAATTCGGGCCAGGGCAAAATGCAGCCGGCGTTGTACCAGACCGGCTCCAAGATCACCGCGGCCAGCTCGCCGGCATGACGCCGAAAAGTCTCTTCCAGCAGATCGGTGCGATTGTATTGAGCGAGCACGAGTTGCCGTTCGATGCCGGGCGTGATGCCTGTCGAGCCGGGATACGGCGTCGGGGCGTCGTCGGGGCCGAGCTGGTCGGCCGGGGTGCCCAGGGCAAACATCACCTGGTCGTGATAGCCGTGAAAATTGCCCTCGAACTTGAGGATTTTGGGGCGGCCGGTAAACGCGCGGGCCAGCCGCAGGCAGTGCATGGTGGCTTCGGTGCCGGAACCCGTGAACCGCACCCGCTCGCAACAGGGAATCGTTTGGCACAGCAGCTCGGCCAGCTCGGCGTGCAGTTCGTGCTCGTAAGAGCAAGCGGCGCCTCGGGCAAGGACGGCCTCGACCGCCGCGCGCACGCGGCGATCGCCGTGGCCCAACAGCGCCGCTCCGTGGCTGGCGCAAAGATCGAAGTACTCACGGCCATCGAGATCCCACAGCCGGCATCCTTCGGCCCGGGCGAAGTACATCGGGCGGCCAAGCGCTCGATTCAGCCGGGTGGAAGCAGCCACGCCGCCGGCCAAGTGTTGCCGGGCCTTTTCGTATTGTTGTTGCGTGCGATTCATGAGGGGTCGCTTAAAAAACAGCAAGCAATGGGTTGCCGTCCCGGACGAAAGGCGACATTCGTGAAAAAAATACGCTTTCGCGCTTCACCCCAAGCCGGGCATCCTGCCGACACTATAGATACCGAACGCCGAAGCATCCACCGGCTTACCGCAATCGACGCAAATTCAGCCGCTCTCCCATGAAGCCCAGATCTCCGGTGAGCACGCCTGCCGCCGCGTCGCGCCGCGCCAGCCACGCCGCAGCTCAAGACGCCGTGTCTCCAGGCGACGTGCCCCTGGCCGCCGTGCCCGCCAAGGTTCCGTCTGCCGCCGACCCAGCGCAAAAAACCTGGGAAGTGCATTCGGCCAGCGGCGTGCCCGCCCCTGTCATCCGGGCGAACATGATTTCGCTACGTCTCTCCTTCCAGGGGGGCGTGAAGGTGACGTTTTTCGAGCAGGGGTAAGCGGGCGTAAGTGCCCCGCCAGCCGTAAGCGAGAGAATCGCTCGTCAAAGTGCCTGGCGGATCTGCCGGCTGAGCCGGTCGCGCAGCTCGCCCTCGGCGTGGTGATAGCGTGCGCCGCCGTCGTTCCAGCAAATGCGGCCATCGCGGCCAATCACGAATAAGGCGGGGTATCCGCCGAGAATCCACTCATCGAGAAACTTCTTCGCGCCCCAGGCGATCGGCCAAGCGACGTTGTGCCGCCTGCAGAAGGCGCGGGCCGTCGCTTCGTTATCGGGCGTGATGCCCAGAAAGACCACGTCTTCCGACTCGAATTCTCTTTGGATCTGAACCAGATCGTGGGCGATGGCATCGCACGGTGGTCACCAATCGGCCCATACGTCCAGGACAACGACGCGTCCTTTGAGCCCTTCCCAATCGGCCGGGGCGCCATCGCTCCAGCCCTCGGCACGCAAGGCCGGTGGGTATTCACCCGCGCCGCGACCGGGTCCCTCTAAAGGCGGCACCAGCAGCAATTGAACGCCGAGCGAGTGCATGGCGCCCGAGCTAAGCGTGAAGCCGGTAAACAGCCCGATCGCCAGCGCCGCCGCCTCTGGCCGCAGGCGCGGGCCGCGCGCTCGAAGTCGTCGCCAGTTCATGCACTCCCCCTCGGATTACGAACCACGTCTGCTAGCCCCTGGGGCGCCGGGCAGGCCAACGCCTGCGCAGAACGTTGCCCTCAGAGCCGATAGCCAAGCGAGTGCATGAGCACCGCGCCGCTCACCAGCCCGATGGTTAAGCCGATCGTTAAAAAGGCCAACCACGCCGGCAGCCACGATCGAAAAAACGTCATCCGCCGAAGCCCCGACACCGACAAGGCCAGGCCCGCGCCCGATAGCGCAATGACGCAAGATGGCTCGCAAGCCATAGCCGCTCCTCAGTTCCAAGGTCGTTCCAGCAGTTTAAGTGTCGCCGCCGCCAGTACGGTTACACCACCGCGGAAGAGGTCGCCTTGTTGGTTCCGCACCAGACACGTTATGGTGGCCGAAATGGGCGCAAAACCACCGGAAGCCACCGACCACGCTGCCGCCGGCCCGCTGGCTTTCGATTCGGCGGACGAGGCCATTCGCCTGCGCGGCGTGCGCGTGCATAATCTGCAAAATATCGATCTGGATATTCCCCGCGACCGGCTGACGGTGATCACCGGCCCGAGCGGGTCGGGCAAAAGCTCCCTGGCGTTCGATACGCTGTTTGCCGAGGGGCAACGCCAATATATCGAGACGCTTTCGACCTATGCCCGGCAGTTCCTGCACCAGCTCGAGCGGCCCGACGTCGACCTGATCGAGGGCTTGCAGCCGACGATCTCAATCGACCAGCGAGCGGGCAGCCGCAATCCGCGCAGCACCGTGGCCACGGTCACCGAAATTCACGATTACCTGCGGCTGCTGATGGCCCGCGTGGGCGATGTGTTTTGCTATCGTTGCGGCGCGCCCATCCGCCAGCAGACGCCCCAGCAGATTGCCGATGAACTGCTGGCGCTGGGCGAAGGGACCAAGCTGATCTTGTTGGCGCCTCTGGTGCGCGGTCGCAAGGGCAAGCATACCGAAGTGTTCGAGTCGATCCGCAAGGCGGGTTTCGTGCGTGCGCGTGTGGACGGCACGGTGTACGATCTTGACGCCGCGCCCGAACTGTCGCCGCGCCGCAGTCACACCATCGAAGCGGTGGTCGATCGGCTCGTCGTCCGCGAAAACCTCCGCTCGCGATTGCTTGAATCGCTGCAGTTGGCGTTGCGGCACGGCGAGGGCCTGGTGGCGGCGGTATCTCTGCCTCCAGGCGCGGCGGCCGAGACCGAGTGGCCCGAAAAACGTTTCAGCACCGAATACGCCTGCCCCGAATGCCGTTTGAGCTACGACGAAATCGAACCACGGACATTCAGTTTCAATAGTCCCTATGGAGCCTGCCCGACGTGCGACGGACTAGGCGTTATCGCCGCCGGCGAAGGCCACGCATTGCTGGCCGAGCACGAAGCGGCCGAGAGTGAGGTGTGCTCGGCGTGCGGCGGAGCGCGGTTGCGGCCCGAGGCGCGCAGCGTGCGGCTGGCGGGCCTTGCGATTCACGACATCACGGCGCTGGCGGTCGACGAGGCGCTGCGGTTTTTCGGCCAACTGCATTTCAGCGAGGTGCAGACGCCGGTTGCCCGGCCCATCGTTCGCGAAATCGTCTCGCGGCTGGAGTTCATGCGGCACGTCGGCCTGCCTTACCTGACGCTCGACCGTCCGGCTGACACGCTCAGCGGCGGCGAGCTGCAGCGAATCCGGCTGGCCACCAGCATCGGCTCGGGGCTGGTCGGCGTCTGTTACAT
>DASVHB010000392.1:0-8046 GCA_036379195.1 Pirellulales bacterium | reverse complement strand
ACCATCGCCGAGAAAGCCGAGGAATACGATCCGCACGGCTATAGCCACAGCTTTTGCAATTTTGCCGAAGACCTGAACGGCGACGGCTGGACCGATCTGATCGTGGTCGATTTTCCCGGCCAGCAGACGTGGTGGTTCGAGAACCCGCAGACTGCCGGCGGTCCCTGGAAAAAACACGAGGCGACGCCGGTGACCAACAACGAAAGCCCCACCTATCTCGACGTCGACGGTGACGGGCGGCGCGAGCTGGTGCTGGGCTTTTCGCCTGATGCCAAAAATGTTGACGGACCCGAGCGGCGGATGGGCATTGTGCGTCCCACGGCCGACGTGCGGGCGATTTGGAAAATTCAAGCGATCTCATCGGCCGGCGCGCCCGGCACGATGCGCTTCACGCACGGTTTGGGCGTGGGCGACATCAACCGAGACGGCCGCCACGACGTGGTGGTGAAAGACGGCTGGTGGCAGGCTCCCGAGTCGTCTGCCAATTCCGGCGAATGGAAGTTTCACGCCGCCGGCTTGGGCGAGAACTGCGCTCAGATGTATGTCTACGATTTTGATAACGACGGCGACAACGACGTGCTCAGCTCGTCGGCGCACGGCGTCGGCATTTGGTGGCACGAGCAAAAGCCCGATGGCTGGCAGACGCACCTGATCGACGACAGCGTCTCGCAGACGCACGCCTTGTGCCTGGCCGACATCAACGGCGACGGCCTGCCCGACTTTGTGACCGGCAAGCGCTGGTGGGCGCATGGCCCTTCGGGCGACGTCCGCCCTGACGACCCGGCGGTGATGTGTTGGTGGGAGCTTTCGCGCGAGGGCGGCAAGCCCGTCTGGACCCGCCACCAGTTCGACCACGACAGCGGCGTGGGCACGCAGTTTGAAGTAGCCGATGTCAACGGCGACGGGCTGCTCGACGTGGTGACCGCCAACAAAAAAGGCGCGAACTATTTTGAGCAGGTGCGCGACTAGCCTGGCCACGGCATTCAGCGTGGGCAATGTATTCAGCGTGGCCACGGTGGATACACCACCGCGCCAGGCGTTGAAACGCGGGTGGTGAACAGCGTCTTGCCGGCGGTGATGTAGAGCGTGCGCCCGTCGGGGCCGCCAAACGCCAGGTTGGTCAGCAGGTCTTCGGGAATCGGAATGCGGCCTAGCAAGTCGCCCTGCGGCGTCATGATGTAAATGGCGGGCGGCACGTCGGCCGTCTCACCCGAGTGGCGCGGGCGCAAAATGCCCGCCGCCACATACAGATTGCCCTCGATGTCTAGCCGCATGCCGTCGCCGCCGCGGCCCGGTGCGAAATCGTAGACCAACCGCTGGTCGTGCGGCTGGCCGGCTTCGTCCAGGTCGAAGCACCAGATCTTGCGATTGCCGCCGGGCGCCGGGCAACTGTCGACCACGTACAGCCGCCGCGCGTCGGGCGTGACCGCCAGGCCATTGGGCCGCTCGATTTGTGGCTGGGCCAGAATGCGCGTCACCTGGCCATCGAGGTCGATGCGGTAGACCCCCTCGATTTCCATCTCCATGATCGAACGGTCGCCATAACACGGATCGGTGAAATAAACGCGCCCGTGGCGGTCGACGCAAAGATCGTTGGGCGAGTTGTACCGCACGCCCTCGAAACGCTCGGTGAGCACGGCGTATTCGCCCGTGCGCAAATCGGTCCGCGCCACGCGGCGGCCGCCGCCGGTGCCAAACTCCGAGCCTTCGCAGTGCAGCAGCCGTCCTTGCTGATCGAACGTCTGCCCGTTGGTGCGGCGGCTTGGCTCGCGAAATACGCTGCGTTTGCCGTCGGGCGAGAGCATCAGGATGCGGTTGTTTTCCAGGTCGGAAAAATAAACATTTCCCTCGGCATCGACGGCCGGACCTTCGGTGAAGGCCACCACCGTGGCCGGTCGCACGCCCGCCTCGGCCGCGGCGCGTGGAAGCGGAAGAGAATCGTATCGCGGCATGGTTATCTCCAAAAATTCGGCAGGCATAGGCCCGGCCCCGCCGGCGGCTGATCGGCTTTGAAGTCAGCGAGGAAGATCAACGGACTTGCCTCGCTTACGCTTCGGGTTGGTGTATGGACGCGCGTTCCGCAAGCCAGGCGTTGATGCGCTCGATGGTCTCGGCGGCATTGCGGCCTTCGCCCGCCGCGAACGAGCCAACCGTCAATTCGCCCGGCACGGCGCGCGTCCGCGCGAGATAGCCAAATCCCCAGCCGATCAACTTGTCTTCCAAGGCGGGCTGCTCGGCCAGCAGTGTTTTCAGCGACGAGCGGGCCGTGACCGCGCCTCGCGTCAATAGCGGATCGGCGGGCGGCCAAAGCGTGCGCAAGCAATTTGCCGCAAACAAGACCAGCGCGGTAAGTTCCAGCGGCGCCGAATACGGCATCACCGCATAGGCCGTCGGCCAGACCGCGGTGGCCAGTTCGCTGGTCACGCGCAGCGCGCAGCCCGATTGAATGAGGAAAAAAATCGGCTTCACCAGCCGCGGCCACGCCAGCAGCGTCTGCCCGAGGATGGGCAACAGCCGCTGACCGACGCCGAGAATGAGCGTGGTCATAAAGCCCACCGCCAGGGCGTGGCGGGCAGCGCCGATCACACTGTGCGAAGGCGCGGCGCCGGCCATCGCTCCGCGCAGCGACTCCGCCGTGAGGATCAGCAGGCCGACCAGCAACCAGCCGAACGCGCATTGCACGTAATACCGCAAAAAGTGGACGCCGATTTCGGGCCGCGAGGCCGACCACGAATCGTCGGGCGGCGGGCGTCCGCGGCGGCGAAAGCCCCTCATGCCCGTGGCATACGATGCGGCGCCCACCGCGATCAGCATGGCCCCCGCCGCCCGCAACCACGGCCACGACTGGGGCGCCGCATTCAGGGCGAGCGAGCCGGCGTTGTGCAGCCAAAAGTTCAGCTCGATCGGCGTGGCGCGCGGCGAGCCGGCGCCCAAAAAGCCGGGCAGCAACCGCAATCCAAAGCCATAGATGGCATTCAACGCGAAACCGAATACGGCGAATTGCAGCAACAGCAGCCGGGCGTGCTCGGAATAGAGCGGCGCGTCGGCGGTCTGACCAGCTCGCAGCGCCAGCAGAAGCGTGGCCCAGGCCAGCAGCCAGCCCGCCGAAGCCGACACCAGCCGCGCCCAGGTGAGCCGCATTTTGCCGCCTGTCTGCGCCAGCACGATGCCCAAGAAACCCGCGGAAGCGAGCCAGAGCAAGCCGCCGCTCGTCAGGCCCAGCCACCCGACCTGGCTCGGCAACAACAACGCCGCGAAGCTGCCGGCAACACCGGCGAACAACGCCAGCAGCAACACACGCGCCAGCGCTGGCGCGATTGGCTTTCGTCCGGTTGCCGTCGGCAGGTAACGCACGGCGATGCCCATGATGAACGGCGCAATAAAACCCCAAAGTTGCGCCTCGCCATGCGCCACGACAAAGCGGTCGGGCACGGCGGCAAAGCTGCCCTCGCGGCCGATCTGCCAGAGCAGCCAACCGCCCCAGCCCACGCCCAGCGAGAGCGTGCACATCAATGCCGCCGCCAGAAACGGACGATGCGCGTTGCGCTGAGCCGCTCCGCGAAAATCGGTTGCCGCGCCCGAAGCCGCGGCCAATTCTGCCAACAGCGTCGCCGCCGCCATGCCGCGCCGCGCGGCGAACCGCTCGATCGGCTCTAGATGGCCAAACTTCACGCCGGGCCGTTCCGGCTCGCCGTGTCGCGCAAACACCTCGCGACAGCCAGGATAATCGGCGGCCGCCTGCCGCACCGTCATCTCGGGCCTTAGCGGCGGCCGACTCGGTGGGGTGGATGCGTGTTGCCCGTCCAAAAGCGTCATCCTCGGAATACCCGCGCACGCGAGCGCGGCTCGCCAATACCCTGGCCCGCGCGAAATTACCAGCGGACGAAAAATAACTTCGACATACAGATCCCTCTCCCTCTGGGAGAGGTCAGGTGAGGGCGAAGAGAATTGCCGAAGTTATTTTTCGTCCGCTCCTTAGCCGACTAATTCGCGGATGGCCTCTCCGCGGTCCAAGAGCGCCAGCGGCCGCCCGCGGTGATCGGGGAACATGACCGACTGGGCGTCGATGCCCAGATGGTGGTAGACCGTCGCGGCAACGTCCTGGGGATCGAATGGCCGGTCGACCACGTGCTCGCCCCGCGCGCTGGAGCGGCCGATGGCCTGGCCCATCCGCATGCTGCCGCAACCAAACAGAACGCTGAACGTGTTGCCCCAATGATCGCGGCCGGCGTTGGCGTTCATCCGCGGCGTGCGGCCGAACTCGCCCATCGCCACCACCAAGGTCTGCTCGTACAAGCCGCGCTCGATCAGGTCGCTCACCAACGCCGCGATCGCCCGGTCGAGCGGCGGCACGAGCAGCCGGGCGCCCTCTTCGGTTTTATATTGACCGGGCGAGCCATGATGATCCCACGGCACGCAATTGACGGTGACAAACGTCACGCCGTGCTCGACAAGCCGCCGAGCCACCAGCGCGCTTTGCCCGAACGTGTGGCGACCGTAGCGATTTCTCACCGCGTCGGATTCTTGGTCGATATCGAAGGCCTCGCGCGCGGCGGGACCGGTGAGCAGATCGAAGGCGGTCTGCTGAAACTGATCGAGGTCGCCCATTTCGCCGTCGCCGGCTCGCCGCAGCCGGTCGAGGTCGGCCACGATCTGGCGGCGCTGGGCGATCCGTTCGAGGGTCAAGCCGCGCGTCAGCGTCAGGTTGGCGACGCCGAAATTCTTTTGGTTGGGATCGGAATTGACGACGAACGGATTCCACCGCACACCCAAGTAGGCGGCATAATGAAACAGATTGTCGGTGCCGCCGCGCAGGTGCGGCACGGCCACATAGGGCGGCATGCCCGCTCGGTTCGATCCGCGCAGCCGCGCCACCGCCGAGCCTAACGCCGGCCGCCGCTGCTGCGTATTGTCAGGCGCGTTGAAGGCCGGTCCCTCAAAACCCGTCAGCAGCCAGTGATTGCCCTTGGTGTGATCGCCCGAACCATGATTGACGGTGCGCACCACCGCCAGGCGATCCATCAGCTTGGCCTGCTCTGGCATGAGTTCGCTGAATTGAATGCCGGCGACGCTGGTGTCGATGGCAGTCAAAGGACCGCGATATTCGGCCGGTGCGCGCGGCTTGGGGTCCCAGGTCTCCATGTGGCCTGGCCCGCCGCTGAGCCAAAACAGAATGACGCTGGTGTGATCGGGCGTGGGCCGCCCGGCGCCGGCGGCCCGCAGCCGCAGCAAATCTGCCAGCGTCAGCCCGCCGACGCCCAAAGCGCCCGCTTGCAGGAAACCGCGGCGGCTGGCCAGCTTCGCATCGCTCATTTGAAGTCCAAAAGTCGGGGAACGCGGCGCCATTGTAGCATATCGCGCCGTTTCGATGAAGCACTGACCTCGCCGCCGCTTGCCCGGCGTCGAGCCAGCGAGTAATTTGCCAGTGTATATCTTTGTGAATCTTTAGCCCCGTGAGACGACGACAATGACATTTGCAAAAGCGGCGGCGGCCGCGTTGGGTATTCTGGCGATGTTCACAACGGTTCGAGCGGTCGAGCCCGCCGCCAAACAACTTTTTAACGGCAAAGACCTCGACGGCTGGCAGCACATCGGACCCGGCCGGTTCGTGCTGGAAGACGGCTTGCTGAAGACCGAGGGCGGCATGGGCCTGCTCTGGTACACCAAAGAAAAGTTCGGCGACTGCGTGCTGCGCGTGGTCTACAGAACATCGAAGGCCGCCGACAACTCGGGCGTTTATGTACGCATCGCCGAGAAGCCGCAAGATCCCTGGTACGCGGTGCATCATGGTTACGAAGTGCAGATCGCCGAATCGGCGGGCGCCCCGGCTTACCGCACCACCGGCGCGGTCTATTCGTTCGCCGAAGCCAAGGCCAAACCCTCCAAAAAGCCGGGCGAGTGGAACACGCTGGAAGTGACGCTTTCGGGCGACCGCGTGCGCACCGCCATCAACGGCGTCGACGTGGCCGATTTCAACCCCAAAGATCCGCCGCCGGAACTCAAAGAGCGCGGCGGGCAGGGCGACCCCGAAGCCGGGCCGCGCCCCACTTCGGGATACATCGGCCTGCAAAACCACGATGATCGCTGCACGGTATATTTCAAAGAGGTTTCTGTCCGGGCTTTGCCGGAAAAGTAATTCGAAAGAAAGCGCGACATGCGACGACGAGAATTCCTGGCCGCGACGGCCGCGGCCATCGGTCCCAGCTTGCTGCCCGGCTCGCGGTTACGTGCCGACGAAGAATCGCATGCGTGCGGCGCCACTTACGCCACGCCCGGCGACGCCCAGAAATCGCCGCGCGAAACGCTGCTTTACGCCACGGCGCTGTATGTGGGCAGCGACGAGAAGCAGCCCGATTATCTGGCCACGGTCGATGTCGATCCGGCTTCGCCGACGTACTCGCAGGTGGTCCATCGCTTGCCGATGCCGCAGGCGGGCGACGAGCTGCACCACTTTGGCTGGAACGCGTGCAGCAGTTGCCACGGCGATCGGGAAAAGTCGCGGCGGTTTCTGATCGTGCCCGGCCTGCTGTCCGGACGGATTCACATTCTGGACGCAGCCGATCCTTCGCGGCCGAAGCTGCACCAGGTGATCGAGCCGGCTGCGATTGTCTCGAAAGCCGATCTGAGCGCGCCGCACACCGTACACTGCTTGCCCAGCGGCGAAATCATGATCTCGATGCTGGGCGACGGCCAGGGCGAAGGACCCGGTGGGTTTTTGCTGATCGACCAAGACTTTCAGATCGTCGGCCGCTGGGAAAAACCGTCGGCCGCCATGAAGTTCAACTACGACTTCTGGTATCAGCCGCGGCACAACGTCATGGTCAGCAGCGAATGGGCCGCCCCCAGAACCTTCCGGCAAGGCTTTCAACTCGACGACGTCAAGGCGGGCAAATACGGCAGCCGCTTGCACTTTTGGGACTGGAAAGAGCGGCGGCTGGCGCAGTCGATCGATCTGGGCGGCGAGGGGCTGATTCCGCTCGAAGTGCGGTTCCATCATCAGCCCGACAGTCACCACGGTTTTGTGGGCGCGGCCCTTTCCAGCAGCATGTGGCATTGGCGGCGAGCGGGCGATACGTGGAAAGCCGACAAGATCATTCAAGTCGAACCCGTCGAGACCAAGAACTGGCCGTTTCCTGTGCCAGGGCTGATTACCGACCTGGTGTTGTCGCTCGACGATCGGTTTCTTTATTTCTCGAACTGGCTGCACGGCGACATTCGCCAGTATGACGTGAGCGACCCAGCCCACCCCAAGCTTACCGGGCAGGTTTGGCTGGGCGGCGTGATTGGCAAGCCATCGCAGTTGCGCGAGCGCGAAATCACGGGCGGCCCCCAGATGCTGCAACTCAGCCTCGATGGACGGCGGCTCTATGTGACGAGTTCGCTCTACAGCAGTTGGGACAATCAGTTTTATCCGCAAATGGCGAAGACCGGCAGCTACCTGGCGCAGATCGACTGCGACACCGGTCGCGGCGGGCTGAAAATCAATGACGATTTCTTGGTCGATTTTGGCCGCGAGCCCGGCGGTCCCGCACGCGCTCACGAGGTGCGTTTTCCCGGCGGCGACTGCACGTCGGATATTTGGGTCTGAGGGGTGGTTAAGTGGTTGGGGGTTGGGGGTTGGGGGTTGATTTTGGATTTTCGATTTCGCAGTGTCCAAACTGTGTGTTGCGCGCAAAAAAATAGATGTGGCACAGCCGCCCTCGGCTGTGCGCTGGTCTACGCCGCGGTAGGCGGCGAATCACAGCCGGGGGCGGCTGTGCCAAATCGGATCGCCGGCATTGCTAAACGATCAGCCCGGCGCTTGAGCGCCGAATGTGCGATCGCAATGGCAAATGCGATGTAGGCCACCACGAAGGCGCCGCCGCCCAATTGCAATAGCGGTGCCATGAGTCGCGATCCACGTTGTTCGCTCGCGCGGCGGGCTTCCAGGAAAAAAAGAGCACCGCGCCGAATGCTGCCTGCCCCGCGGAAGCTCCCGGCGCGTCGTCGCCTTGGTGCTGCTCCAACCCCAATGCCCCACCCCCAAAACCCAAACCCCCAAACCAA
>DASVHB010000391.1:0-4641 GCA_036379195.1 Pirellulales bacterium | reverse complement strand
CCATTTGATGGTGTGCCGAGCGCCTGACTGTGATGGTCGATCGCCGAGGGGCGGAAGCAATTCCGGCAGGCAGAAAAAGATCCAAACTCCGCCACTAATGATGGCCATGCGAACGGTAATCGGCAACTTGATCCAGAGGGCACAGGCAACGGCGACGGCCCACACAAGCGCCAGCAACGCCCATAAGCTGAACTGAAACCGTCGGGTCATCGGTGCATTATAGCAGAGTAAAGCGTCAGCGAGGCAGAACCCGGTCATCTCCTCGCTGACGCTTCGGGTTGGTACGAGGGCACCACTAAGGCGTGACAATGCCTCGCCTCACTCAGCGCCCGAGTACGCCAGCGTGGAACAGTGCGGTTGAAAGAATGCCTGCAAGAAGTCGGCCTGGGCCGCGAAGTTCAAGTGCAACCGGCTGCCGATCACTTGGTACTGGCCGACCAGGTCGAACTCGTGCCCCGGCTCGGCCAGAAAGCCGGTGAGTGGGCCCGAGGGATCGAGAAGCCAATGCGTGTTGAGATAGCCGCGCACGCGGCTGCCCGACGAACCCAGCCAGTTGCCCTGAGCGAAGGTCAACTCGACTGGCACCGGCGGAGCGAGCTGCGGGTTGGCGCGGGCGAAGGCCGGCAACGCGCCGACCATCGGCACCCACTCGCCCCGCGGCGTTTGCAGCTTCTGGCAGAGATAGGCCAGCCCGCCCCCCTCGGCATACACGCGCCGCCCGCCGCGAATGTGGTTGCGCAGCGCCAGCAGCATGCAATGGTTGCCGCTGAGCGCCTCGGCGTATCGGTCGGGATGGCCGCAGCCCAGGTAAACCACATCGGCGTCGGGCAGCACCTCGTCGCGCAGCGGAGAGAAATCGACGATCTTCGCCCCGTGCAGTTCGAGCAGATCGAGGGCGTCGGGAAAGTAGCAGTTGAAAGCGGCATCGTAAGCCACCGCCACCGTCAGGTTCGGCTGGCTTGGCTCTTGTTCGGCAATCGGGAAAACCGCCGGGGCGATCGGCGGCAAATCGCGGCGGCCGGCCAGCTCGCGAATGCGCTCGGGCCGGCTAAAACGCAGAAACGCTTCGCCCAGCTCCGCGCACATCTCGCGCGAGGGCGCCGCGCCGCAGGGCAACTGCGCCAAGGCCGCCCGCAACCGCGGCAGCTCTTCAAGCGCTCCCAACACCGGCACGTCCCACAAACTTTCCAGCGCCGTTTGCAGTTGAAAAGCTTCCGCGGCATTGCGCACACGATCTAAGAGCACACCGTCGATCTGATTCGGCCGCTCGGGCCAGTGGCAATCGTGCAACTTGCTGGCGTCGATGACCACCAGCCGCGGCAGGTCGAGCCAGTCGCAGAGCGTATCGAGTTGGCTGCCGGGCGGCGGATCGTCGGCGTCGGAAGCGGCGAAATCGCCCTCGACCACGGCCAAGTCGCGCCCCGCGCAGCCGTGGACAAAAATTTCGCGGCAGACGGCCTTGGGCATCAGCCAGGTGTCTAAATGGCGCGAGCCGACACCGGTGATCGCCAAGGCGGCGTTGCGGGGGGTGAAGCACGCGCTGGCCAGAAAGTGCTGCACCTGGCAGCCGGCCTGCACGAGCGTTTCGAGCATGGCCCAGCAGATGGCCTGGCGATCGGTGGCCGGCTGGACAGCGCCCAGAGCAACGCGTGGCAGGTGTAACATTCGTGCCGAGGCCTTTATAGTCGCAAAGTCGGCGGGACAGCGGCGTGAGCCAACCGGTTCTATTGCATTCTTAGCCCGGCGCGAAGGTGAGTCAAGCTGACGGTGCGGGGGGCGGGGCAATGGGGAACTGTTTGCTCTGTAGGGAACGCCCTCCGTGGCGTTCCGGAAACTGCGATTCGGACCTGCGCCGCCGCTCCCCGGAGCGCCACGGTGGGCGTTCCCTACAGACGCTTCGCCGCAAAACCACCGTAACTTGGTGCAAATGGCCCCCAGCCCTTGTGGCCGGACTCGGTGCGTGCAAAAAAAACGGGCCTTTCCGCATCACGGAAAGGCCCGCAGAGTTTGGCGAACGTAGGTCAGTCATTTCCGTCGCGCTCTGGCATCGGCGCGCGCCGCTGGACGGCTACTTCTTCTTCTCCAACACCACAAAGCGGTTGCCGCCTTCGGTGCGGACCCAGAGCAGAATGCCTTTCTCCAACGAGGCGTTTTTCATGGCCGCCTTGAAGTCGTCGACATGGTGCACCGGCTGCTTTTCGACCCGCATGATCAACATGCCTTCACGCAGGCCCGCCTCGGCGGCCACGCTGCCTTGCATCACCTCGGTCACCACGACGCCTTGGAAATCTTTGTAGCCCAGCTTCTCGGCGTTGTTTTCGTTAAGCTCGGCAACTTCGATTCCAATCTCGTCGCTCTTGAAACCCGAGTGCTGGTCGGCGCCGCGGCGGCCCCCAGCCGAGTGCATATCGGCGAAGTCCTTTGGCAGCGGCTTGACCGCCACGTGCAGTTCGACGGTCTTGCCATCGCGCAGCACTTCGACCGGCTGCTTGGCGCCGGCGGGGGTGCGCTCGACCAGCTCTTGCAGATCGCGCGGAGTGCGGATCTTCTTGCCGCCATACGAGGTGATGACGTCTTCCGCTTCGAAGCCGGCCTCGGCGGCGGGAGAATTCGGATAGACCTCGCCCACCACGACGCCGCCCCGGTGGGTAACGCCCAGCTTGTCGGCGAGCTTGCCTTTCACTTCGCTGATGCCAACGCCCAGATAGCCGCGTTGCACCACGCCGTTGTCGACCAACTGCCGCATGACCCACTTGGCCACGGTGCTGGGAATCGCGAAGCCGAGTCCCTGATAGCCGCCGTTGTTCGAAGCAATGGCGGTATTGATGCCAATCACTTCACCTTCCAAGTTCAGGAGCGGACCGCCCGAATTGCCGGGGTTGATCGCGGCGTCGGTCTGCAGATAGCAGGTCCGCTTGTCGGGATTGCCCGGCTCCAGCTCGCGGCGCACACCGCTGATGATGCCGGCGCTGACCGTCGAATCGAAGCCGAACGGATTTCCGACCGCGATCACCCAGTCGCCGATTTGCAGCTTGTCGGAATCGCCCAGGCGGGCTGCCGGCAACGAGCTGTCGGTCTTGATGCGGAGCACGGCCAGGTCGGTAGCCGGGTCGGTCTTGATGTCGGAAGCTTCAAACTGGCGGCCGTCGGAGAGCCGCACCAGCACTTCGTCGGCGCCTTCGACCACATGGTTGTTGGTGAGCACGATGCCGCTCTTGTCGACGATCACGCCCGAACCCATGCCGTGCTTCTGCGGCATCCGACCGTTGGGACCGAAATGGAACTGATGCGATCCGCCGCCGTCGTTAAAGAAATCCTCGAAGGGCGTGCCTTTGAAGGGGTTCTCACCCTGGAAGGGGTTTTCGCCGCGCCGCGAGCCGCGACCTTCCATTTGCACCGCCTGCGGCTTGCTGTTGGTTTCGATGGTCACCACGGTGGGAATGGCCACTTCGGCGGCTTTGCGGAAGGCCTGCGAGAGACTGTCGGCCTGGCGCCGAGCATGTTCCGGCGCGGCCGATTGCCGGCCATCCGAATCGTCTTGGGCGGTGCCGCGGGTCTGCCAAACGCCGACGCCGGCGGTGGTCATCGCCAACAAAAAAGCGATCGCCAGCGATTTGCGGCTGGCGCGAAAACGGGTTGGTTGCATGTGGATCTCCTTCACAGTCTCGATTGCGTCTTAAAGCTACGACACCCGGCACTGCCGCAAACCTCGCTCACAAACGGCGTGCCGTCCGGTGGCTCTTAGGTATGGTTGCCGCAATCGCGTTTTTCTTGCAAGATTGACAAAAACACTGTGGCTGGCTAGACTTGCGCTGATTGACGGCAGCGGCCCGCTGGTTGGCCGTCAGGGCAAGGTCTTCACATGAGTCACCCGCTGGAAAGCGAACCCGCCGCCGATTGGGTCCAAGACTCGGAGCGGCTCGAACGACGCATCGGCTATACGTTTAACGACAAGGCGCTGCTGCGCGCGGCCCTCACGCACGCCTCCGGCGCATCGCACCGGCTGCACTCCAACGAGCGGCTGGAATTCTTGGGAGACGCCATTCTGGGGGCCGTCGTTTGCGAGATTCTCTATCGCCAATACCCGGAATATCTCGAAGGCGATCTCACCAAAATCAAATCGGTGGTGGTCAGCCGGCAGACGTGCGCCAAGATCAGTGAGGCGCTGGGCCTGGAAAAATTCCTGTTGTTGGGCAAAGGCATGAGCACCAGCCCGACCGTGCCGCCCTCGCTGCTGGCCGACGTGTTTGAGTCGATGATCGCCGCCATTTATTTGGATGGCGGCGACCAGCCTGCGCGGGCATTCATCGAAAACTACATGGCGCCCGAGATCGAGCTGGCCGCCGACGGCGATCATTCGGGCAACTACAAGTCGCTGTTGCAGCAACTGGCCCAGCGCGAGCACGGGCACACGCCCACCTACGCCTTGCTCGACCAGAAGGGACCCGACCACAGCAAGTGTTTCAAGATTGCCGCGCAGATCGGCCGCACGCGCTACCAGGCCGCCTGGGGCCGCAACAAAAAAGAAGCGGAGCAGCGCGCCGCGCAAAACGCGTTGAGCGAATTGAATGGTGAAACGCCGCCGTATTTGACGGAAGAGTGAAGAGTGAAAAGTGATGAGTGATGAGTGATGAGTGATGA
>DASVHB010000390.1:0-10718 GCA_036379195.1 Pirellulales bacterium | reverse complement strand
CGCCGTGTTGGCCCTGGGTCCTGTTCCGATCGAAGGTGAAGACCAGCACTTCCGCAGCGGCTTCGTCATCCATGCCGAAAAATGCCCCAACCGCCGGGGCGTCGAAGCGGTCATCCGGCATTTCACCGGTGAGTGTCTTTCGTTCGATGAGTTCTTGCAGCGGCTGCCCGACGAACCGATCTGGGGAGCGTGGGTCACTGGTGGCTATCCACGACCGATGTTCGACGAGCGGGTCGCCGAAAAGTTCCAAAACGTCGAGTTGCTGATCGTTCAAGATCTCTTCTCGACGCCGATTTGGGACCGCGCCACGTATCAAATTCCCGGCGCGGCCTTTGCGGAGCGTAGCGGATCGTATGTGAACTATGCCGAGCGGCTTCAATCGTTCGTTTGGGCGGTCCGGCCGCCGACGGGCGCGTGGGTCGAAGGCCAACTGTATTGGCAGTTGCTCGGGCGCGTCGGTCTATGGAACGCTCCGAAAGTGCTGCGCGAAATCGCTCAGGAAATTCCCTATTTCGCGGCCGCGGAGCACGAAATGCCGGCGACAGGGGTTGATTTGCTGCAGCGACAGCGTGGTGAGCACGAAGCGTCTTTATCGCAGGAGCCGGTTTCATGACGTGGAACATCGCCATCAATGGCCTGGGGCGAATCGGCCGCGCCGCGCTGAAGATTCTGCTCGATTCGCCGCGCTTTCGAGTGGCCGCAGTCAACGACCTCGTTTCGGCCGACAACCTGGCGTATTTGCTTCGCTACGATTCCGTCTACGGGCGTTGGACCAAGAAAGTTGCCGCCGCGGAAAGTGGGCTGCTCGTCGAAGACATTCTCATTCCCGTGTTCAACCGCCCGGACCCGCGCGAGCTGCCTTGGGCCGCGATGAACATCGACCTGGTTCTTGAGTGTACCGGGCGGTTCACTACGGAAGATCAACTCAAATTTCATCTGGCGGCCGGCGCAAAGCACGTCGTTCTTTCCGCGCCGGGCAAAACGGAAACGATCAGCACCGTGATCGCCGGCGTCAGCCGAGGCGCGCAGGCTGTGCAAGGGCGGCCGGTCGTCGTCTCGTGCGCAAGTTGCACGACCAATTGCATCGCCCCGGTCGTCGAAGTTCTCGACCGCCGCATCGGCGTCGCCAAAGCGATCATGACCACGGTTCACGCCTACACGGCGTCTCAGGCGCTCATCGACCGGGGCGACAAGCGCTTTCGACGCGGACGCGCGGCCGCGGCCAACCTCGTACCCACCACCACCGGCGCCGCGTCGGCCGCCACCAAGGTGCTGCCCCAGCTTATCGGCAAGTTCGACGGCATCGCCATCCGCGCGCCGCTCGCCGTGGGGTCGATCGCCGATATCGTCTGCCTGACGAAACGCCCGACGACCGTCGATGAGGTGAACCGCGTTTTTCGCGAGGAAGCCGCCAGCGAGCGCTATCAAGGCATTTTGGGCGTCGCCGACGAGCCGATCGTGTCGTCCGACATCGTCGGCGATGGGCGGGCGTCGATCGTCGATTTGCAAATGACGCGCGTGGTCGATGGCGACCTGGTCAAGATCTTGAGCTGGTACGACAACGAGTGGGGCTATGCGAATCAACTGGTGAGGCACGCCACGGCGATGCTGTCGAGCGCCGCCGAGGCGGGCTAGTTTCTTTACTGGAGGAATGTGATGCCAACGACCGAGAAAGCCGAAGTCTACGTCGGCAAGAAGGTGCCGACGCACCGCGTCATGCGGGCGCGGCTGCGCGGCGCGCACAACTGTTGCGGACCCTGCGCCGACGCGATCCGCGGGGCGATCTTAGGCGTCAAGGGAGTGATTGACGACACCGTTCAGCCGGGCGTAAGCGATTTTGAAGTCATGGGCGACTTCGTCCCGGCGGAACTCATCGAGGCGCTGCACGGCGCCGGCTTTCACGCGGAGATTGAAACATGAACAAAACACGTCCCACACAAAAACTGCACGATCTGGGTCAAAGCATCTGGCTCGACAACCTGACGTACGGCCTGCTGGCCAGCGGCACGCTCAAGCGATATATCGACGAATTCTCGGTCACGGGCGTCACGTCGAACCCCACCATCTTTTACCACGCTATCCAAAACAGCGATCAGTACGACGAAATCATCCGCGAGAAGGCTTCGCAAAACGGATCGGTCGAGTCGCTCTTGGAATTGTTCATCGACGACATTCGCCGGGCCGCAGATCTGTTCCGCCCGGTTTACGATGCCACCGATGGAATTGATGGCTGGGTGTCGCTGGAGGTTTCGCCGCTGTTGGCCCACGACACCGAAGGCACCGTGGCCGCCGCCAAACGGCTACACGCGGCCGTGTGCCGCCCGAACGTATTCATCAAGATTCCCGGCACGGAGGAGGGCCTGAGGGCCATCGAGGAGTCGATCTTCGCGGGCGTGCCGATCAATGTCACGCTGCTCTTCACGCGCAAGCATTACGTCGACGCCGCCGAGGCGTATTTGTACGGCATCGAGCGGCGGATCAAAGCCGGACTCGACCCGCGTGTGTCATCCGTCGCGTCGTTGTTCGTCAGTCGCTGGGACGTGGCCGTGCGCGATCGCGTGCCCGAGCGGCTCGTCGATCGGCTTGGCACTAACGTGGCCAAGCAGACGTACGAGACGTATCGCGCCCTGATGGATACGCCGCGCTGGCAGCGCATCCTCGATGTGGGTGCGCATCCACAGCGGCTGTTGTGGGCAAGCACGGGCACAAAAAACCCGGAGGCGTCCGATATTTTTTACATTACCGCGTTGGCGGCGCCGTCGACGATCACCACCATGCCCGAAAAAACGTTGAAAGCGTTCGCCGATCATGGTGAGATCAGCCACATTCTGCCGACCCACGCGCGCTACTGCGACCACGTGTTGGCCGAGTTCGCCGAGGCGGGCATTGATGTCGATGCCCTGGGAGCGCAGCTTCAAGCCGAGGGAGTACAGGGCTTCATTCAATCGTGGGACTCGCTGTTGGAGTGCGTGGCGTCGAAGCGTGAGTTGCTGGCGTTGCAAACTCAGGTCGGCGCCGCTGGTTGATTGGCGGTACCGTGGTGTCTAGACTTATGCGTCTTGGAGATTAAGACCTGTAATGGTTCTGTAGGGAACGGGCTCGGTGCCGTTCCGCGAGGGCGGCTCGAGCCCGAATCGCAGTATGCGGAACGGCACGGAGTCCGTTCCCTACAGACCCGAAGCGAAAGATTAACCAATCGGTTTTCAAAGCCGATTAGGATGTCGAAAGGAATCGTCTCATGCACGTTCGGCGGAAAGAGCTACTGATCTTTTTGGGTCCGATAGTGCTGGTGCTCGTCGCGGCCTATTTGCAGTGGGCCGTGGCCGGGCTGCCGGCGATTCCCGCCATCGAGAGCGGCGCTACGGATTCAGCAGCCCCGTCCGGCTTCCCCGCCTGGCTGCGGCTGACGCATTACGTCAACTTGCTCTTCATGATTCTGCTGGTCCGCAGCGGCCTGCAGATCCTCATGGACCACCCGCGGCTCTATTGGAACGTTCACTGCACGCCGGGCACCGAGTGGATCCGCTTCACGCCGGTCGACGTGCCCAAAGACCAGGTTTGGACCGCCAAGCAAGACTCGCGCTATCTCGCTCCCTGGATCGGCTTGCCCGGCTATCGCCACACCATCGGCATGGCGCGGCACTGGCATTTCATGAGCGTGCTGTTTTGGGTGGCGAACGGAGCGGCGTATATCACGCTGCTGTTCATCGACGGGCATTGGCGCCGCCTGGTTCCCGCTAGTTGGAGCGTCATTTCCGACGCTTGGGCCATTTTCGTTCACTATGCCACGTTCCATTTGCCGCCCGAGCCCGACGGCTTTTACCATTACAACGCCTTGCAGCAGCTTTCTTATTTCGGCGTGGCGTTTGTCTTGGCCCCGCTGGCCATCGCCACCGGTCCCTCGATGTCGCCCGCGCTGACCAACCGCTTTAGCTGGTACCCGAGGTTGCCCGGCAATCGGCAGATCGGCCGCTCGCTGCACTTCCTCATCATGTGCGCCTTCGTGGCGTTCGTCGTCATCCACGTGACGATGGTTTCGATCACCGACTTCGCGCGGAACATGAACCATATCGTGCTCGGGACCGACGCCGCGACATGGAGCGGCGTCTCTGTTGGCCTGCTCGGACTAGCCATCATTTTTGGCGTGAACGTGTTCGCCAACTGGGCGGCGTGGCGGCGTCCGCGCGCGGTGCAGCACGTTGCCCGTGCGGTTGTCACGCCGATCATGCGGTTCTTGCTCGACAGGGCCTCGCCGCAGGCCGAGTTCCGCCGCGAAGACATCTCGCCGTTCTTCTGGGCGAACGGCAAAGTGCCCACGAGCGAAGAGTGGAAGTCATTGGCGGCGGGCAATTTTGAAGATTACCGGCTCAAGGTGTACGGCCTGGTGGAAAACCCTCTCGAACTCTCGCTGGCCGACCTGCGAGCCATGGAAAAGAAAACGCAGATCACGTTGCACCATTGCATACAGGGCTGGTCGGGCATCGCCGCCTGGAGCGGGCTGCCGGTGAGCGAATTGCTGCGGCTGGTGCGGCCGAAACAGGGCGCCCGCGCTGTTGTTTTCTACTCCTTCGGCGAGGGCGGCGAAGGCGGAGAGTTCTACGACAATCTTCGATTGGAAGACGGCGAGCATCCCCAAACGATGCTGGCGTACGACATGAACTACGAGCCGTTGAACATCCTGCACGGCGCGCCCTTGCGGCTGAGAGTCGAGAACCAGCTTGGTTTCAAGATGGTGAAGTGGATTCGAGCGGTCGAGGTGGTGGCAGATATCCACAGCGTCGGCCAGGGCGAAGGCGGCTACAACGAAGATCATGAATACTTTGGTGAGCTAGCGAACATTTAGGCAACCATACGCGACATGCGGGCGTTTGCGGAAAATCGCCTTTCGCTCCGCGAAAGTGGCACTACTTTCGCGGAGCGAAAGGCGACGATTAGGCGTCCGCCATTCAATCGCAGCTATTGAGGCCATTTATCGGAGGACACCTATGCAATCTCGGATGGAATATGCCAAGGTCGCGCCCGACGGCGTGCGCGAAATGTGGGGGCTGGAGAACTACATTCATCAATGCGGCCTGGAACGGCCATTGTTGGAACTGGTCAAGCTGCGGGCCTCTCAAATCAACGGCTGCGCCTACTGCATCGACATGCACACCAAGGACGCGCGAGCGTTGGGCGAGACCGAGCAGCGACTCTATGCGCTGTCCGCCTGGCGCGAAACGCCGTTTTTCACCGAACGCGAACGTGCGGCGCTGGCCTGGACCGAGGCGGTGACCAAAATCGCCGACAGCCACGTTCCCGACGAAGTTTACGACGCGGCTTCCGGGCAATTCGGCGACAAAGAGTTAGTCGATCTGACGCTGGCCATCGTGGCCATCAATGGCTGGAACCGGCTGGCCATCAGCTTTCGCAAAGTGCCCGGCACCTATCATCACACACACCACATTACCGACTAGGAGCACGTCATGGCAGAAGAGCCGCTTTATCCACCGATCACCAAAAGCTTTGCCGAGCAGCGCAAGTCGCTGGCGCCCAAACCGGCCGAGGCCTTCAAAACCTTCAGTCAAACCGTCTTTGCCGAGGGGGCGATTCCCGCCAAAACCAAGCAGTTGATCGCCGTGGCGGTGGCGCACGCCACGCAATGCCCCTACTGCATTCGCGGCCACACCAGCGGCGCACTGCAGCATGGAGCGACGGCGGAAGAAATCATGGAGGCCATCTGGGTCGCGGTCGAGATGCGCGCCGGCGCCGCCTACGCCCATTCGGCCCTGGCGCTGGACACGATCGCACATAGCCACGGCGGAAAATCGGTCCACGGTGAGGGAACCTGATATTTTTTCATGGTAAGAGGAGCGAATCATGCCGGACTACAAATACTTGATCGTCGGGGGCGGAATGACGGCGGCGGCGGCGGTGGAAGGCATCCGCGACGTCGATGCCCACGGCAGCATCGGCATGCTTTGTGCCGAGAAGGACGCACCCTATAAGCGTCCTTTGTTATCGAAAGGGCTGTGGAAAGGCAAGCCGGTCGACAGCATCTGGCTGCACGCGGAAAACAAAGGCGCCACGCTTCATCTCGGTTGCGCCGCGCGGCAGCTCGATCCCGCCGGCAAAAGCGTGACCGACGAGCAAGGCGAAGTGTATCGCTATGAAAAGTTGCTCTTGGCCACTGGCGGCACGCCGCGGCGGCTGATGTTCGGCGGCGACGAAATTATTTACTTTCGCACGTTCGCTGATTATGAGAAACTGCGAAATCTCAGTGCGCGCGATGCGCACTTCGCGGTCATCGGCGGCGGATTTATCGGTTCTGAGATTGCCGCCGCGCTGACCATGGATGGCAGTCGGGCGACGATGGTCTTTCCCGAGGCGGGCATCTGCAGCCGCATCTTCCCGCGCGATCTGTCTGATTTCGTGAGCGGCTATTACCGCCAGCATCAGGTGGAGGTCGTGCCCGAAACCATGATCGCCGGGCTGGAGGTCCGAGACCAAAAGCGCGTCCTGAAGCTGCAAGATGCCCGCAACCAGAGTGAACGCGAGTTGACTGTCGATCACGTGGTGGCGGGCATCGGCATTCGGCCCGGTGTCGAGCTAGCCCAGGCCGCCGGGCTGGACGTCAAAAACGGCATCCTCGTCGATCGCTCGCTACGGACCAGCCACGCCGACATTTACGCCGCCGGCGACGTGGCCAATTTTCACAATCCGCTGCTCGACCAGCGGATGCGCGTCGAGCACGAAGACAACGCCAACACCATGGGCCGGATGGCGGGCCAGGCGATGGCGGGCCGCCAAGTTTCGTACGACCATCTGCCGTTTTTTTATTCCGATTTGTTCGATCTGGGCTATGAGGCGGTCGGCGAGACCGATTCGCGGTTGGAGACGGTGGCCGATTGGAAACAGCCGATGCGCGAAGGCGTGATCTATTATCTCAAGGAGGGCCGCGTGCGCGGGGTGCTGCTGTGGAACGTATGGGAGCAGGTCGACGCCGCGAGGCGGCTGATTGCCGAGACGGGACCATTCGATGCCAAGAACCTCAAAGGCCGCCTACCGGCATGAGACAGATTGGATGATCGCGATTCTGTCCTGGTCTGTGATACAATCGCGATGCCGCGGACGATCTTTGCAGCCACGGATACCCACGAATCAACACGGATCAAGATAACTACGTTCGTGTGTATCTGTGTGTATCTGCGTTCATCCGCGGCATTCTCAAGGATGAACAGGCATGCCAGATCGGAGAACAGGCAACGGTATTCATCGATTTGGGTACGTTGCGTTCCGTTGTTGCGGCGACTAGTCGATGTCCGCGCGATCTTCCTCCTCAGCACGCTGCCTTTCTTCCGCGGCATTGGCGGCCTCGTTCGTCTGTTGGAGCAGTCGGGAAACGATCGCCGTTTCGCTCTTCACCAGAGTGGCTTGCACGGCGCCCTGCTCATGCACCAGGCCTTCTAATCGTCTTACTGACTCGGCGACGCTTCGCAGGCCCGTCTGAAGCTCTTTGATCGCCGCCCGAGTTTCACCGTTTGTCTCCGCGTTGGCCGACAACGCGCGCGAGAAAGATTTCCGCGCGTGTTCGACGTCGTGGTGAATGGCCTCGGCCTGATGCCTCACGACGTTCGCTGGCACCGTGCCGCCTGATGCCGCGTAACGCTCGAGCACCTGCGCGTGCTCGTGGGCGTGCCGGCTAAAAACGCCGCCGGCAGACAAGTAGAACTCGGCTGAATGTTTCGCTGGTTCGGCTCCTACCGCGATGGCCGATTCGTTTACTTCCATTAAGCTGCGAACCTGTTTGCTGTCTGCCGCTCCGGTCGTTTTGCCCGGCAATGCAGATTGCGCCTCTGCGGGAGTCTGTTCAGGCGGCAACAACCAGCGGCCGCTATCGTAAACCGCCCAGCGATTGGTGGGGAGCCAGTACCACCAATGATCCCGGTAAAACCTGTACCGCCACGCATCGCCCGTGTTCCTCGGACTGCTCGTTGTCGTGGACGAACCCGTCGCCGCACTCGCAGGTTCGACCGCGAAAGCGGCCGACGCGCAACAGATACCCGTACACACGATGATCGCGCGGAGGATCGCTTTCATAACATCATCCTCGAATCGTGGCCTCGAAAACCCGCAAGCACGGGCGCGCCAGTCGTGGGCCGGCACGTCCGTGCAGAGCGGATAGTCGTGCTTATTCCGACTTGACTTCGATGCGCTTGGGCATCGCTCGCTCGGACTTCGGCACGATGACCTTCAAAATGCCCTGCTTGTACTCGGCCTGCACTTTGTCCTGATCGACGCCCGTGGCCAGCGACAGCCGGCGGCAGAAGCGGCCATAGTGGCGCTCGACCCGGTGGTACGTCTTATCGCCCGTTTCTTCCTCGCGCTTGGTCTCGCCGCTGATGCACAGATCGCCTTCGCGGAATTCGATGTTGATATCCTTGGGATCCATGCCGGGCAGCTCGACCGACACCTCATATTCCTTGTCGGTTTCCGAGATGTTCATGTGCGGCGAGACAAGCATCTCACCGCCATCAAAACCCTCGTCGGCAACGAACATGCGGTCGAAGAGCCGGTCCATTTCCTGCCTGAGCCGATTCAGCGGACGAGGCAGATCGGTGAACGGAATTAAACTGTGAGCCATGATGCGACCTCCTTTCGTGATGAAGTGTCCCTGCGTGAAACTAAAAACAATTCTGACGAACTTCTTCGGCAAACTCGTTTTTTTGTGCAAAGTGTGCGCCCGTTGGCCAAGCTCACCGAACAAGCGGTCATTCCGTGGTCAATGACATCAACGTGCGCAGATAGCTCACGCGCTCGAACGCACTGGCATCCGGTGCCCGACTTTGGCTCAGTAAGCCTTTGATTTCATCAACGGAAGCGAAGTGCTTACGCGACATCCAATCGGTCATTCCGGTCACCATCTGCTGGACTCGATCGGGTCCGCCCCGGATAATTGCCGACGCTAGCAGCCCCACGTCGGCGCCGGCCAATAGCAGCTTGATCATGTCGTCGGCCGAATGAATGCCGCTGGTCGCCGCCAACGACGCCTCAGTCTGTCCCCGCAAAATGGCGATCCAGCGCAGCGGCAGCCGCAGCTCGTCGGGGTTGCTCAGCGTCAGATTCGGGGTGACTTCCAGCGTCTCCAGGTCAATATCGGGCTGCCAAAAACGATTGAACAGCACCAGGCCGTTGGCGCCGGCGGCCAGCAGTCGCCGCGCCATGTGCGGCAGCGAACTGAAAAATGGCCCGATCTTCACGGCCAGCGGAATGACGATTTCCGCCCGGACCGCGGCCACCACGTCGAGATAACGCTGCTCCACGTCCTCGGCCGATTGTTCGGGCGACGTGGGAATGAAATAGATATTCAATTCAAGGGCGTCCGCGCCGGCCTGCTCCATGAGCCGGGCGAAGCGCACCCAACCGCCACGCGGCGAGGTGCCATTGATGCTGCCAATCACCGGGATCGACAGAGCCCGCTTGGCCGCTTCGATGTGTCGCAGGTACGCGTCGGGACCGGAATTGTAGTCGTACAAATCGCCATGCGACACTAGGTCGATCGCCGAACCGAAGCGGTCGGCCGAAGTATACGGCAACGGCGCGTGCCATTCGCCCTCGATCTGCTCTTCGAACAGCGACGCCATGACGGCCGCGGCAACGCCCGCCGCCTCAAGCCGCTGCAAAGCATATAGCTCCATCGACAGCGGGCACGCCGAAAGAACCAGCGGATTGCGAAGTTTCAGTCCCAGATAAGTTGTGCTCAGGTCAATGCTCATGGCAGCCTCGCGATAAGGGTCTCTGATGATAAATGAAGCATTGTCCGTGCCAGTTCCGAATGCGCAGGTTGTCACGGCGTTACGTGATCCGCGGAAGGAAATATCTTGGTAAGACGGCGGAGCCGCGACTGGTTGCGCCGATCGCCGCAACGACGCGACCAGCAAGCAAAGACACCGCGTGCGGGCGAGCGCACCTGAGTGTGCGAACGAGCACATCGCAACAACCATTTTGGATCGCTGCACGCAACAGATGGCGCTAGATATCCGCTCCAGCGAGCAATGCCCGCCGCTGGCTTGCAAGGCATGTTGTTTGCGAACCAGTCGTGGCATCGGGGCAAAGTCCAGTGCCGTGAGGATACGCCATGTACGCCAGCAAAAAAATCTTGTTCGCCACCGACTATTCGGCATCGACTGATGAAATTCTGACCTACGCCGCTTCGCTTGCGCGTGAGAAAGGCGCCTCGCTGCTCATCACGCACGTTTCCCGGCTCGAACCGTACCCTATCGGCGAATTGTTCGACGACGAACCGGAGCCTTGCGACGCGGAAGTTGCGGAGCTGGACGCGATCGCTCCGCCCGATCCGGGCCTTCCTTGCGAGCATCGGCTGCTCTACGGCGATCCCGCCGAAGAAATCGTCAAACTGGCCGACCAGGAATGCGTCGATGCCATCGTACTTGGCACGCGCCGCCATTCAGGTCTAGCGCGGCTCTTTGGCGGCGGCGTGGCCGACAAAGTGAAGCGAGCGGCTCACTGCCCAGTCTATGTCTATCGCGGCCACGACGGACAGCGGCCGACAAACGTCGCACACGCTCGGGCTGCCACGCGGTGATGGAGCATGTGGGCTAGGCCGCTCGCCGCCGCGGAAGGTCAAGATGCGCGGCAGCTTCTTGAGGCGCCGCCTGCGCTACGTCGGCCCAGTCGAGCCGAGCTGCCCGCAATCGTTCATCCAGCGCCTCAACGCGCGA
>DASVHB010000389.1:0-7088 GCA_036379195.1 Pirellulales bacterium | reverse complement strand
AGCCGCAGAGGAAGTTCGCCCACGGCGGTTTGCAGCCATAGCCGCTGCTCCCTCCGTTCGGCTTGCTCTTCAGGGCTCTCGCCTTGTCCGGCGGCGAGTTCCTTCAAGTTGGTGTCGTCGCCGCGCTCGGCGTCGAGGCTGACGGCGGGCCGGCGAGCGGCGTGTCGTAGAACGTCAATCGCCAAACGGGTGGCGATGGTATAAAGCCAGGGTCGAACCCGCTGCCCTGGCCGAAAGTCGTACCGATGCAGATACAGCCGCAGAAACGCCGCCTGGAAGACCTCTTCGGCCCGGCCGGCGTCGTGCAGGTATCGCCAGAGATAGTGGAACAACTCCCGTTCGTAGCGGTAGACTAATTCGCGAAACGCCTCTTCGTTGCCCGTGTCGCGGTATTGAAGCAGCAGCGCCTCGTCGCTTAAGGGCAGCGGCGTCTGCGGCGGTTCAAGTGTCTTCATGGTCGTCTTCCTTTTTTTTCGGCCCCGCGTCGCCTCCGAGCCCTTTTTCAAAGAGACTCCAAGGCAGCTTTCGTGCCGCTTTCAGAAAGACGCGAGAACGACGGCTTTTCGGTCGTCGCCGAGGGACTCGGTGAGGCTAATCGCACAGTGGCGCGCGATGCCGCACACGGCACCGCATGTTAGGCGATGACCTGAACCAATGATCTGCACCATGAAAAAAGCCGCTGACATGCGGCTTTTTTCTTCCCCGAGCCCCGTGAGCGTGTGAGTCGCCGTTTCCCCTATGGCAGGATGCGCCTTTCTCGCCTGCGATCCAGGTTGGCGCCACGTACAGAGCGAAGCTCAACTCGACGCTCGCGAGGCTCCCTTCCGATACATCGTCGAGACAGATGAACCATTCCTCCTTCTGCTAACGAACTGAATCGACGGCCTCACCCGATCTCAGCTTACCCCTGACCGTCCTTCCCTTTCTCCGCATTTACTACGCTCGCTACGCACACTTGGTTGTAAGAATATCGACAATTTTTTTCGACCGAACGACAGCCGTCAGCGTATTAAAAATGGAAAGAGGCCCGGCCTCGGTGGCCTGGCGCGGCGAGGATTTTCAGAGGCAAAGACCTGAAGGAGGTGTGCCATGTTTGGGACATTAGTTCCGCGGATGGAGCGGCTTCCTCGGCCTCTGGTTCGGTTCGAACGGGAGATGGAAAACCTGATGGAAAGGCTTTTCCACCCGGATGAAGGACGTTGGGTGGTTGGGTTTGTGCCCGCCGCGAACGTCGCCGAGACGGAGACCGGATACGAAGTCAGCATGGAACTGCCGGGCATGAAACGGCAGGAGTTCAACGTGGAGTTGAAGAACGGCGATCTGTGGGTCACCGGCGAGAAGAAGGAAGAGAAAGAGGAAACGGGCAAGTCTTTCCATCGCTTCGAGCGGACCTACGGCGAGTTCTGCCGAGTCATTCCGTTGCCTGGCGAAGTTGTGGCCGACAAGATTTCGGCCGAATACAAAGAAGGCGTGCTGAGGATCGTGGTTCCGAAAACGGAGAAAGCGAAACCCCGGCACGTCGAAGTCAAAGGCTGAGCTAATGCTTTGCCGTGTCGGCGGCCGGGCCGTTTGGTTAGACGGCCCGGCCGCTTTTTTGCGCCAAAAACTGTTCGGCGCGCGACGTGCAATATCCGGCGGCGAAGCCCGTTTTTTCCCTTTTGTCCACTCACATCACTGGAGGAACGTCATGAACTTGGGAGAACTTTTCCGCAGCGAAGTGGTCACCGTAACGCCCGACGACACCATCGCCGCGGCGATGCGCAAGATGGACGATGAAAACGTCGGCGCCGTGGTCGTGGTGCGAGACCGTAAAGTCGTGGGCATCGTCACTGACCGCGACGTGGCCGTTGCGTTGGGACTCGACGACGGCACGCCTGAAACGCTCGTCAGCGACGTAATGACGCGCGACGTACACACGATCTGAGAAGATCAGGGAGTGTTCAACGCCACGCAGTACATTCAGGGACACCATGTGCGCCGTCTGCCGATCATCAACCGCGACAACGAATTGGTCGGCATGGTGACCCTGGACGACCTGGTAGGGTTGCTGGCCCACGAGCTGCGCAACGTCAGCGCCGCGATTACGCCGGTGCTGGCCGAGAAGTCGTTCTGAGCCGGCAAGGCCAGTATCGCGAATTGGCACGTCTTCGCGCGGGTTGCTACAATAACGCCGCCTTCGCGTCGTTCACCTGCGATATCGGCTACGATGGAAACAGAAGCGGTCAAAACCTTGCTCGGCGGTTTGGCCTTTATGGCTGATTTGCCGGAACATGCGCTCGATGAATGCGCCGCCGTGACGACCGTTGCCGATTTCGCGGCCGGCACAATCATCTTTGACGAGGGAGCTGTAAATCCGTCTCTTTATGTCGTGATCCGCGGCCGCGTGGGACTCGACATGCAGGTTCCTGGTCGGGGCCGGGTGCGAGTCTTGTCTCTTGGCCCGGGCGAGATGCTCGCCTGGTCGGCATTGCTGGGCGGCGGCACGATGACGGTTTCCGCCGTGGCCCTGCGAGATACACAAGCGGTGGCGCTGCCGGGCGCGCGATTGCTCGAGATTTGCGGCGCCAATCATGAGGCGGGATTTCACGTGATGCAGCGCATGGCAAGCGCGCTGGCGCAGCGGCTGGTCGCCACGCGGTTGCAATTGCTCGACCTGTTCGCCGAACCTGCCGGCGCCGCCCCGCTCGGGAGTTAAACCTTGCGACCGACCGATGCACTGGAACGATCGAATCGCTGGCTGGCGAAGGAAGCGTTTCCGACGTTGTTCGATCGGTTGATCGAACTTGGCTATGCCATTGTCGGCCCGACGATCGACCAGGAGGCGATCGTCTACGACCGCATCAACTCGGTCGATGAATTGCCCCGCGGTTGGACCGACGAGCAAGCGCCAGGCAAATATCGTCTCAAGCGGCGCGCCGACGATGCCTGGTTTGGCTTCAACGTTGGTCCGCAGTCTTGGAAAAAATTCTTGTTTCCACCGCACGCGATTGTGGCCACCGCCGATCGCACGGCCAATGGCTGGCAGATGGCGACACCGCCCGATGATCCGCCCAAGTACGCTTTCCTTGGCGTCCGAGCGTGCGATCTGGCGGCCATCGGTGTGCAAGACCGGACATTTGTCGATGGTCCTTACGTCGATCCGATCTACGCCGCTCGCCGGCGCGAGGCGCTGATCATCGCGGTGAATTGCACGCAAGCGGCAGCGACTTGCTTTTGCACGTCGATGGGCACCGGGCCGCGCGCTACCCAAGGATTCGATCTGGCACTCACCGAATTGCCCACCGGATTTGTGGTGGAGATCGGCAGTCAGCGGGGGGCCGAAATCGTTGACAAGCTCGAAACCCAGGACGTCGACCCGCAACAGCTCGAATTCGCCGAAGCGGCCCGGCAGCAGGCGGTCGATCAGATCACGCGCCAACTCGATACCGACGGCATCCGCGACTTGCTGCTGGGCAACCTCAATCATCCCCGTTGGGACGATGTGGCCGCGAGGTGCCTCTCTTGCACCAACTGCACGATGGTATGCCCGACCTGTTTTTGCCATTCGGTGAAAGAAGTGACTGATCTGCAAGGCGATCATGTCGAGCGGCATCGACAGTGGGACACGTGCTTTAATTTCGATTTCAGCTACATGAACGGCGGCATTGTGCGCGACCAGATCCGCTCGCGTTATCGTCAATGGTTGACGCACAAGCTGGCCTCGTGGATCGATCAGTTCGGCGTGTCGGGCTGTGTCGGCTGCGGGCGTTGCATCACCTGGTGCCCGGTGGGCATCGATCTCACCGAAGAAGTGGCCGCGATCCGGGAGACCCGTGCATGACCGCCCCCGCCGCCATGCGCCCGGCGATCGCCAATCCCTGGCAATCCGATGTGGCCGTCGTGCGCGAGACCGTCATCGAGGCCCCCGGCGTGACGACACTACGGCTGTCGCTGGCAGATGCAGATCGCGCGGCAAGCTTCTCGTTTCGGCCCGGGCAATTTGGAATGCTCTATGCGCCGGGCGTGGGCGAAGTGCCGCTGGGCATCAGCGATTCGTGCCGCGCAGACCGCACGTGGTCGTTTACCGTTCGGGCGGTGGGCAACACCACGCGTGCCTTGTCGGCCCTGCGCATGGGCGACACACTGGGTTTGCGGGGGCCGTTTGGTTCGTCATGGCCGCTCGATCTCTGTGATGGTTATGATGTGGTGCTGGTGGCCGGCGGCTTGGGGCTGCCGCCGCTGCGGCCTGTCATTCTGGAACTGGTCCAGCGCCGCCGGAATTATGGCCGCGTGACGCTGATTTATGGATCGCGCACGCCCGACACCCTGATCTATACCGGCCAGTACGACGATTGGTCGAATGCGCAAATCGACGTCCAGACGACGGTCGACCGGGCCGATTTGAATTGGACGGGCAATGTCGGTGTCGTGCCGCTGTTGCTCGATCGCCTTCACCCGCTGTCGCCCGAGCGAACGATCGTGTTTATCTGCGGGCCGGAAGTCATGATGCGCTACACCGTTCGTAGCGCGGTCGCCCGTGGCATTCCGGTTGAGCGCGTCTGGATTTCCACGGAGCGAAACATGCAATGCGCCATCGGCCTGTGCGGGCATTGCCAGCTTGGGCCGGAGTTTATCTGCAAGGACGGGCCGGTTTTTCGCTACGACCGCATCGCGCCCTGGCTTGCCGTCGGTGATTTGTAACATGTCCGCCATGAAACCAAGTTTGGGCGTCTTTAAGTTCGCTTCCTGCGACGGCTGTCAGCTTTCGCTACTCGATTGCGAAGACGAATTGCTGGCGGTGAACGAGCGACTGCACATCGCGTACTTTCTGGAAGCCACGAGCCACGTGGAGGGTGGTCCCTTCGATCTGGCCCTGGTCGAAGGGTCGATTACGACGCCCGCCGATGCCGAGCGCATCCGCGACGTCCGCGCTCAATCGAAGTTTCTGGTGACGATCGGCGCCTGCGCCACGGCGGGAGGCATTCAAGCGTTGCGCAATTGGGCCGACACGCCCGAGTATTTGCGAACGGTTTACGCACGGCCCGATTACATCCAGACGCTCGACCGATCGACGCCCATTGCCGCCCATGTGGCGGTCGATTTCGAGCTGCGCGGCTGCCCGATCAACAAGCAGCAGTTGCTGGAAGTCATCGCTTCGTTTCTGGCCGGTCGGCGGCCGCGAACGCCTGTACACAGCGTTTGCCTCGATTGCAAGCGGCGCGGCATCGTATGCGTCATGGTGGCTCGCGGCATACCGTGCTTAGGACCGGTGACGCACACTGGCTGCGGCGCCCTTTGTCCTTCGTACGATCGCGGCTGTTATGGATGTTACGGCCCGGCTGCGCAGCCGAACCTGGTCAGCCTCACGAATCAATTCCGCGCTGATGGACTCTCGCGCGACGCGACGATCCGCTTTTTGCGGGAATTCAATGCCTACGCCGCGGAATTCCGTGCCGAGAGCGATCGACTTGAGGGCTACGAGCAATCCACTCAGACTTGATCCGAAATGACCGACGACAGTAAACCACCGAACGCCCGCACGATTCGCGTCGAAGCGCTTTGCCGCGTCGAGGGTGAGGGGGGGCTGCACGTCCGTCTCAAGGGTGACCGCATCGAAGACGTGCAACTGACGATCTTCGAGCCGCCGCGGCTGTTCGAGGCGTTCTTGCGAGGTCGCGCCATTGAAGACGTGCCCGACATTGTCGCCCGCATTTGCGGTATCTGCCCGGTGGCTTATCAGATGAGCGCCGTGCATGCCATTGAGTCGGGGGTGGGCGTGCAGGTTTCGCCCGAGATTCGCCGCTTGCGACGGTTGCTTTACTGTGGCGAGTGGATCGAGAGCCACACGTTGCACATGCACCTGTTGCACGCGCCGGATTTTCTTGGGTTTGAAAGCGGCTTGGCGATGGCCCGCGATTGGCCCGAGGAGGTCAAACGCGGCTTGCGGCTGAAGAAACATGGCAATCAGTTGCTCGAAGTGTTGGGCGGTCGGGCAATCCATCCCGTCAATGTCTGCATCGGAGGTTTTTATCGCGCGCCGCGGCGCGAAGAGCTGACGGCCCTGATTCCCGACTTCGAATGGGGTTTGCAGGCGGCGATCGACACGGTCCGCTGGGTGGCCGGCTTCGACTTTCCGGCGTTCGAGCGTCCCTACACCATGGTCGCCCTGGTGCATCACGAGGAATACGCCATGAACGAAGGCCGAATCGTCGATAACCGCGGCCAGGCAATCGACGTCGCCGATTACGAGCGACATTACCAAGAGCGCCAAGTACCGCACAGCACGGCGCTGCAGTCGGTGCGAATGGTCGATGGCTCGTCTTATTTCTTGGGGCCATTGGCTCGCGTCAATCTCAGCCTCGACCGGCTCAAGCCGGCTGCCCGGCGGTTGGCCGACGAGCTGGGCATCGCCTGGCCTTCGCACAATTCGTTTCACGGCATCGTGGCCCGCGGCCTGGAAGTGGTGCATGCCTACGAGGAAGCTTTGGAGATTCTCAAAACGTACCAACCGCCGACTCCGCCGCACGTGGCTTACCAACATCGCGCGGGCACGGGCTGCGCCGCGACCGAAGCCCCGCGCGGGTTGCTCTATCATCGCTACAATTTCGGCGACGACGGGCTGCTGACCGAGGCCAAGATTGTGCCGCCCACCTCGCAGAACCAGGGGCAAATCGAAGAAGACCTGCGCCACTGGCTTCCCCGCGTGCTCGATTGCGACGAAGACGCCATGGGAGAGTCGTGCGCGCACCTCGTGCGGAATTACGACCCGTGCATCAGTTGCTCGACACACGCCTTGCGATTGACCATCGAGCGATAATGTCACGCACTTTGGTTTTTGGGCTTGGCAGCGGCCAGGGCGACGACCAGTTGGGCTGGCTGGTGGTCGAACGTCTGGCCGCGGCGGTCTCGCCCGCGCAGGCGATGATTCGTCGCGCCGTGTCGCCAAGCGAGTTGCTCGATCTTCCGGAGGGTGTCGATCGGCTGATCGTTTGCGATGCCTGCCACTCGCTGGGAGCCCCCGGAGCGATTCATCGCTGGCGCTGGCCCGATGTGCCAGTGGGCCGGCTTCGCAGCACGGGCAGCCACGATCTGGGCTTAGGCGAAGTGCT
>DASVHB010000388.1:0-8336 GCA_036379195.1 Pirellulales bacterium | reverse complement strand
CGAGTGGCAGGCGCGGATGCCGTGCGAAACGCACAGCTCGCGCCACTCGGGCGACCAGCGCTCGTCGGCGGCGATATCGACGCTGGCGACCGGATGGCCGGCGTAGACGGCTTCGCCGCGAGTGCCGATGGCCAGCTCGCTGATCGGCGCGCCCACCACCGCGCGCGTGAACGAGGCTGGCAGCTCGGCGGCGCAAACGTGCCGAAACGCCCGGCGCGCGGCATCGGCCAGCAGAACACACGCCCGCGTATTTGGCTGCAACCGCGACACCGACGCCGTCAGCGACTGCAAGCAATCGTCGAACGGGCGGCCCGAGGCGATCATTTCCAGCAGCAGGCTTTGCTCGACCTGCAACCGTTCGGCGGCACGGCGGTCGGTGACGTTGCGGGCAATCTTCGAGGCGCCCGTGATCCGGCCCTGGCCGTCGCTCAGCGGCGACACGGTGAGCGAGATGTCGATCAATTCACCGTCTTTGCGGCGGCGGACAGTTTCGTAGTGATCGATCGACTCGCCGCGGCGAATGCGCTCGAGAATCTGCGGCGACTCGTCGAAATGTCCGGCGGGAATGAGCATCGCGATCGATTGCCCGATCGCTTCGTCGGCGGTATAGCCGAACACTTTTTCCGCGCCGCGGTTCCAACTGGTGATGATGCCGTCGAGATCTTTACTGATGATCGCGTCGCCCGATGATTCGACGATGGCGGCCAGCCGGGCCGACTCTTGCTCTGCCCGTTTGCGTTTGGTGATGTCGGTGCAAGTGCCGACCACGTAGCTGGATTTGCCATCGCTGGAACGCTCGAGCTTGGCGCGGTCGTAGAGCCAGCGTATCCGGCCGTCGGGCAGCAGCACGCGAAACTCCATCTCAAACTGCGAGCCGGTGCGACGGCGCTCGATCGCCTCGAGCAGCGCCGGCGTGTCATCGGGATGAATCCGATCGGCCAGGTCCTCGAGCATGCGCACCGGCGTGCCGGCCTCGAGTCCAAACAGCCGCTTCAGGTTTTCGTCGAACTCAAAATAGACGCCGCTCGCGGGATCCCACCGAAACGTGCCTGTCTGCGAGTTTGCCAGGGCCACGTGCAGGCTTTGTTCGCGCTGGCGCAGCGCGTGTTCGGCCTCGTCGCGCTCGACGGCGATGGCCACCGTGCGCCTGACCACGTCGACCAGTCGCAAGTCGTGCTCGCTGGGCCGGCGCGGTTGAGGATAATACATGGCGAAGGTGCCCAGCAGCCTGCCGCGGCGCGAGAAGATGGGCGTCGACCAGCAAGCTTGCAAGCCATGCGCCAGCGCCAGTTCTCGATAGCCGGCCCAAAGCGGGTCGGTGGCAATCTCGCTGACGTACACGCTCTCGCGGCGGTAAGCCGCCGTGCCGCACGAGCCGGCGCACGGACCAATGGCAAGGCCGTCGATGGCGCGGTTATAAGCGTCGGGCAGGCTGGGCGCGGCGGCATGGCACAACCGCTTTCCCTCTTCATCGACCAGCAGAATCGAGGCCAGCATGCCGCCGTTGGCCTGCTGCTCGATCATCCGCACCAGGGTCTCAAAGATGTTCTCGCCGCCGGACGAATTTGCCGCACCTTCGGAGTCGTTCATCTCGCGCTTTTTTGAGGCATTGAGGCCGCACCGAACGGGGTCTGCGCATGGCCCGGTCGAATACGTCTTTGCCAACATTGTAGCCTCTTGCCAGAGGATAAACCATTGACGGTGGCAAGCTATTCGTCGGGCTCGACGCAGCGGGCGTTTGTTGAAGCGGTTGCGTCGGCGAGCGGCTGCCCGAAATGCCGCTGTTTCTTGAACCCAAGCGCTATGTGCTGGTGCCGCTGGAAGAGACCTACCAAGCGACATTCAATGCCGTGCCGCAGCGCTGGCGCACGCGATTGTCATCTTAAATCGCCGTGCGCGAGTCGTGGGCGCGCCGCTTGGTTAAGCAGCACGTTCAAAACGTGACCACACTCGGCACGGGGCGATCGCGCTCGGCGGGCTCTCGCAGTTCGCCGGCGAAGGTCAGAATCGGCGCCGGCACGGTTAGGCCGGCTTGTCGCAAGAACGCCGCCAGCAATTCATAGCCCGACTCGGTCAGAATCGACTCGGGATGGAACTGTACTCCGACGACTGGGAATCCGCGGTGAGCCAACGCCATGACGACGCCATCGGCGGTGTGGGCCGTCACCTTCAGGCCCTCAGGCAAGGTCGGCTCTGCCACCACGAGCGAGTGATACCGGCAGGCCCGCAGCGGATTGGGCAGCCCGGCAAAAATACCTTGGCCCTCGTGAAACACTTCCGAGGCGCGGCCGTGCACCGGTTCGCGGGCGCGAACCACGCGTCCGCCCAAGGCCGCCGCAATGGCCTGATGACCGAGGCAAACGCCCAGCATCGGCAATTCTGTGTGCAGCGCGCGCACCAGATCGACGGAACAGCCGGCCCGCTCGGGCGCGCAGGGGCCGGGCGAGAGCACCACGGCAGCGGGCCGCAGCGCGCGAACCCCCGGCACGTCGATGGCGTCGTTGCGCACCACCCGCGTCTCGTGCCCCAGCCGTTGGAAGTAACGGGCCAGATTGTGTACGAAGCTATCGTAATTGTCGATCAGCAAGATCATCGCAGCGCGCGCAGCAAGCCCTTCTTCCTTATGCCCGGTTTAATCATATTGCATGGCTGGCCAACGGCACACGCCACGCAAATCATAAAGTCATCTACCCTGGACCAAGCGTTGAAAGGTGTGAGCGAGTATAGGTGTGAATCGCGCGGCGTGGCAACTGCTTGCGGAGGAACGGATTGCCGAAGCGAAGGCATTGCTCGCCAGGCAGTTCTGGTCCGGCGCCTATTACCTGGCCGGTTACTCCGTCGAGTGCGGGCTAAAATCCTGCGTATTGGCGCGGGTTGACGCAGACGGCGTCATTTTTCGAGAGAAGAAGTTTTCCGAGCGGTGTTGGACGCATGATCTGATAGAATTGGTGAAGCTGGCAGCGCTCGATGCGGCGCGGGATGCCGACGCTGCCGTGAACCCCGTTCGCTTCCAGAATTGGATAGTAGTCCAAAATTGGAGCGAGGAAAGCCGATATGTGCGCCAGGCACGCGCGGATGCCGAACAATTGGTAAACGCGATCGACGATCAAATCAATGGAGTCCTACCATGGATCAGAGCCCACTGGTGAACGAGAGAATCAACGCGGGTGCGAAATTCCTAACCGAGCTAGATAAACTCGCTCCCATTAAAGTGGCGTTTTGGTTGAAAAAAGCTGAAGCCCGTCAGTGGTATCTCTACGTCGCGTTGGAGCAAGTCAACCGCGACAATCGAAGTGGGAGTTACGGCACATTGATCGAAGCGGGACGGCAAATTCGCGATCCCAATTTTGACGTATTTGAGGTAAAACTTGTGGGCGTCGACGAACCGTTAACGAGGGAAGTGCTTGGAATCATCGGACCATCCGCGGATGCCGTACCGGTTCGGCTTTACGACCGAATCATCGCCGACGTGAGCGCCGCCGAGATTTACATCTATCCGATGCCGCTGGCGGTTGCGAACTGAGGCTACGTTAAGGCACGAAGCTTTCATCGTTGTCGATCAGCAGGATCATCGCAGCGCGCGTAGCAGCCCTTCCGCCTTATGCCAGGTCTCTTCATATTCTAACGCCGGGACCGACTGGGCGACGATACCGCCCCCCACCGGAAACTGCCACCAGCCGCGGCCCCCGGTGATCGTGCGTATCAGGATGTTCGTGTCGAGCGTGCCGTCAAAACCCAAGTATCCCAGGGCGCCGCAATAGGCGCCTCGGGCGGTGGGTTCCAATTCGGCGATAATCTCCATCGCCCGCACCTTGGGGGCGCCGGTAATCGAGCCGCCAGGAAACGCCGCCCGCAGCAAATCGAGCGGTTCGTACCCGTCGGCCAGCGTGCCCCGCACGGCCGAGACCAGGTGCTGCACGTATTCGTAGATCTCGAGCTCGCACAGTTGCGTGACGCTCACGCTGTCGGGCCGGCAGACGCGGGCGAGGTCGTTGCGGAGCAGATCGACGATCATCACGTTTTCGGCCCGGTCTTTTTCGCTGGCGCGCAGCTCGTCGCCGGCGAACAGGTCGGCCTCGACCAGCCGCGTTCGCCGCCGAGTGCCTTTGATGGGCCGCGCCTCGACCTGGCGATCGTGGACCTGCAAGAACCGTTCGGGCGAAGCGCTGGCGATTTGGAATTCGCCCAAATCAAAATAGCCCGAAAACGTGGCCGCGTTTCTTTGCCTCAATCGCAAGTACAGCTCCGCCGCGTCGTCGTGCGCGGGATAGAGCAGCCGCTGCGAGAGGTTGACCTGAAAGAGGTCGCCCGCGGCGATGTATTCAATCGCCCGCTCGACCGCCCGCAAGTATTCGGCTCGCGAAAAATTGCTGGTCAGCTCCGGCGCGTCGGCCATGGCGAACTGTGTTGCCAATTCATCGCGGCCGATCGGCGGCAGTTTCGGCGCGCGATGCACCGGCTGCGGCGGCCCAGCCAGCCAAGCGCGGAACTGCGCTAGTCGCTCGGCGGCGCGACGCCCGCGCTGGACATCGCGCGCGGGGAAGCCCTGCGATATCAGCCAGGCCCGGCGCTGCACGTGGTCCCAGGCCAGCACCACGTCGTAAAAGCCAACGGCCATGGCCGGAATTCGGAATTCATCGCTACGAGGCTCCGGCAGGCGTTCGAGCTGCCGCCCCAGATCGTAACTGAAGAGTCCCGCCGCGCCGCCTTGAAACGGCGGCAAGTCGGCGATGGTCGTTGCGCGAAGATTCGCCATTCGCCGATCGAGCTGCTCGAATGCGCCGCGATCGGACACCGCCAACTCGAGGTAATCAAACGGGTCGGCCGCCAGGAACGAATAACGGCCCAGCGCCGGATGCTGCCGCGCGCTATCGAGCCAAACGCAATGCGGCAGGCCGCGCAGCCGCAAAAACGCCTGCTCGGCGTCCGGCGGCGGGCAAAGCTCTTCAACGATCGGGCTTTCGAGGTTCACTGCTCTCGGTGCGCTGCTGCGCCTCGTCTGTTTCCGAAACTGGTTTCTCTGCTCGCTTATTTTGCGCGATGGCTGCGCTCGGGCCGTGTTAAAAAACCCCACTCCAACGCCTGGTCTTGCCGGTATTGTTTGCTGAGCGTCAAGGCCGTCACCGCCTTGGCCATCTCGTAGCCCAAATAGAACGCGTGTCCTAAATCTAGTCGCCCGCGTCCGCTGGCCTGCAGCCGATCGAACATCTCGAACGGATCGTCACCCACCAAGTGCAAGCCGGCCGTAATGATGTGCAGCCGGCCATCTTCGGCAAAGATGCGAAAGTTTTCGTCTTTGAGCGAGCCGGCCAGCCGCTCAAGCTCGTCGCCGCCGAAGGCCAGCAACTGCGGATCGCGCAGCATCACCAATCGCGGCTCGACGTGCTTGGGCAGCGAACGATGCGTGACGGCGTAATAAGCCAGCCGCCGGGCCAGATCGCACTCGCGCACGGAAGACCGCGCCCAGTTGATCACCTGCGTCGTCAGAACGCTGCGGATGCCCAGTTCCTGGCAAAAGCCCAGCAGCAACGCGTTGACGCCGGCCGAATCGACGTCGGTCAGCTCGCTCAGATTGCCGACGCCCATCATCATCTCGGCGTCGGGATAGCGGTCGCGGACCGTCAAATAACGTCCCAGGCTGCGCGCAAAGCCGAAGCCAATCGGTTCGATCACCGGGTCGATCCGCAGTGGCACGCCGGCGGCCGCCAGGTGGTCGATCGTTTCGTCCAGGCCGGCAAGCGTGGCCGGCACGTCGGGCACCGCCACGACTTCGCAGCCCCAGTCGGCGGCCTGCTGGCGATTGGTCGAATTGACGGACAATACCAGCTCGGCACCGGCCCCGGCGGCGGGGGCGATCTCTGCCGGGTTCAGGCTGTCGATGCTCACACGGTAGCCGCCATCGCGGAGCTGGCGCACGACATCGGCGACGCCCGGCCAGGTTTCGCCCGGATTGCAGCCCAGGTCGATCACATCGGCGCCCTGCGCGGCCAGCTCGGCGGCCTGGCGCAGAATCTCATCGGGCGTCAGCCGCGGCGCATGATTGATCTCGGCCAGAATCTCGATGTCGTAGGGTCCATAGTCGTCGGCGCGAGGTTGACCAAACCAGCGGGGCAATTCGCGCAAGTCCTTGGGACCGCGCTCGACCGGAACGTTCGTCCTGGGTTGCACCGCCGCCAGATCGCCCGAGCAATAGCCCGGCAACACGACGCGATCTGCCTGTGGCGGCACCTGGATGCGCTTGGCGACCCATTCGGTGGTCATCAGCGCGGCGACGGTAATGCCCAGCACCTCGACGGTGTAATCAAAACCAGCCGCCGGCGCCAATTCGGCGAGCAGTTTCCGGAGCGAATGCTCGGCCAGCCGCCCGGTGATAAAATGAATGTGCATGCGATCTTCCGGTGGCCGGGGCAGAGCCTGGCCTGCCAATGGCTGGCCATGAGCACCCGCGCGTTCGGCCAGGCGATGCTCCGGTGGGTTTTCACGCGCGCCGGGGCGTCGCCAAGGCTCTGCCCCCTCCACCGAATTGAATTTCATTAATCGGCGTGTGCAGTATATCCGCCGCGGAAGCCGCCGTTGATGGGAATCGTCTGCCCGGTGATGAACGAGGCGGCGGGCGAGACCAGAAACCGCGCCACGCGGGCCACGTCTTCGGGCGTTCCCCACCGCTGGAGCAAACTTTCTTGCTGGGCGCGCCGTTGCCAATAGTCGCTGGCCCGGTCGCCCCACGATGTGCGAATCCAGCCGGGGGCCAGACAATTCACGCGCACCTGCGGCGCCAACGAGCGGGCGAGGCTCTTGGTAAACGCCATCACCGCGCCTTTGACCGCGGCGAACAACTCGCCGCTGTCGCCCGCCATGCCGTGTTCGGCCTGGTCCCAGCCCAGGTTGACGATGACGCCCGAGCCGCGCTGTTTCATGCGAGCGCCGATCAGCCGCGAGAGTCGCGCAGTGGCCGTTACATCGACGCGCCAAAGCTCTTCGAGTTTTCGTTCAAAGGGCCAGGCGGCGGCCTCGCCCGTCAGCACGTCGGCGCCGGCGTTGTTCACCCACAGGTCGACGCCACCGTGCCAGGCCCAGGCCCGCTCGACGAGTGTTTCGTGCGAAGCCTGCTGGGCCAAGTCGCAGAGCATGACTTCCGACGCGCAGCCGCGCTGCCGGATCTGCTGGGCGGTGGCCTCAGCCGCCTCGCGCGATCGGCGCGCATGGACCCAGACGGCGGCCCCGGCGGCGGCCAATTCCAGGGCGATCGCCCGGCCAATGCCGCTCGACGAGCCGGTCACCACCGCCGTTTGTCCTGCTAAATCTTGTGCGTTTTCTGGGGCCATAACCTATGTTTGGTTGTATCGTCGCCTTTCGCTCCGCGAAAGAGGCGTATCGTCGCCTTTCGCTCCGCGAAAGAAGCGTTTCTTTCGCGGAGCGAAAGACGACAAAACGCCAATCGGGTATGATGCCCCCCAAACCAATCGCCATTTCCCCGCCTCACGCATGAGCACCGCCAATCATCAGCCCAAGCCGTTCGAGCTGAGCGATCGGATGGATCATACGGCGTTTGCCTTCCGCGGCTATAACCAGACCAATCTGGGACGCACGCCCGAATTGTTGGCGCACCGCAACTACGGCGGCATCGTCGAGCGCCATCTGCGCGAGGCCTCGGCCATTTGCTCCGATTCGCTGCGCACGCACGTCGATCTGGTTCAGCGGGTTCGGGAAAAGCGCGAAAGCACGCTCGACACCTTTGGGGAAGACATCGGGCTGATCCTGGCGGCCGCGATGGCCCAGATCGAGCTTTTGGAACAAGTGTTCGGCATTCCGTATTTTCACGCACGGCTGGCGCTGGGTTATAGTCTGGGCGAAGTGACGGCGCTGATCTGCGGCGGCGTGTACACGCTGCGCGAAGCGTTGCCGCCGCTGCTGGCCATGGCCCCCGATGCCGCCGAGCTGGCTCGCGACGTGACCATGGGCATTGTCTTTTCGCGCGGCAAGGCGCTCGATATCGAGGGAGTCGAGCGGCTCTGCCTGGAGGTTACCGTGCAGGGGCGCGGCGTGATCGCCATTTCGTCGTACTTGGGGCCGAACGCGGTGCTGCTGCTGGGCCAGGGCGATACGGTCGATCGGTTCAAGGCCGCCATGGGCGAATTCTTGCAGGGTCAAGTGAGCCTGCGCAAGCACGGCGGCGCGTGGCCGCCTTTGCACACGCCGCTGCTCTGGCAGCGCAACCTGCCGAACCGGGCCGCCCTGATGATGCACTCGATCGGCGGCGGTTTTCGCGCGCCGGTGCCCCCGATTCTTTCGCTCGTCACCGGCAAAGTAAGTTACAACGATTACAACAGCCGGGC
>DASVHB010000387.1:0-3869 GCA_036379195.1 Pirellulales bacterium | reverse complement strand
CGATCGCCGCCCTGATCGAAGACCTCAAGCGCCGCGGCATGCTCGACGAAACGCTCATCGTGTGGAGCGGCGAATTCGGCCGCACGCCCTGGTCGCAAGGCGCCAAGGGACGCGACCATCACGCCAACGGTTTCACCTCCTGGTTGGCGGGCGGCGGCGTGCGGGGCGGCCTGGTCTTCGGCCAAACCGACGAGTTTGGCAATCACGCCGTGCAAAACAAAGTTCACGTTCACGATCTGCACGCCACCATTCTGCACCTGATGGGCATCGACCACGAACGTCTCACCTATCGCTACAGCGGCCGCGACTTCCGCCTGACCGACGTACACGGCCGGGTGGTGCGCGAGATTCTGCTGTAGCTGCGCATGATTGCGCCGCCGTTACCGCTTTCGTCGCCGCGCGCCGTTGCTGGCAGGCTTGGTCTCCAAATCGGTCACGAGCAACAAGTCAATGATGTTGGCCGTTCCATCGGGCTGAAAGACGCCTATGGTGCGGCCCGTGGGTGAAGTCATGATGAACTCTCGGCTTGGAACTGGAATGGCGCGCCCATCAGCCAAATGGATGACGAAGGCTTGAAACGGCTGCGCGTTGTAGAAGTTGCGAATCTGTTCGATCGTCATGGTGAAGTTTAGCTGAACCTCGGCACTGAATGAAGGACTCATGAAACCAGACCGACCACCTCCGACCGCTGCCGGCCAGCGGCCGAACAATGCCGCTACTGAGAACCGTCGCGGTCTAACCGCCGTCCCGCCTGTCGGGCCAGCTTGCGCACCTGCTCGACCACCACTTCCTGGGCCGAGGGCGCAAAGTACCCGATGCCGCCGTTATAAAGGCCACGGGTCTCGTAGCCGCCCTCTGCCAGCACCCGCGCCGAGGGCAGATAGCCAAACACGTCGTTCGTGTAGGCCACTACCCAAAGCTGGTTCGGGCCGATCGCCTGCTCGATCAGCTTCAGATAATCGACCACCACCTCGCCCGGCAGCCCCACCAGCGTCAGGTCGTCGCCAAACTGCCACACGGTAAACGGGCATTCATACTCGGTGGGCAGCGTCTCGCCTTTGTCGAGCGCGGCAAGCATCTGCTTGGCAGTGAAGGGCGCAAACCGCGTTTTGCCCGCCGCCCGGAGTTCGAGCTCGTCGCGCGGCGGCGCTGGTTCCAGCAGCAGCGCCACGCGCTCGAAAGCGATCGAAAGCGGCCCGCCGATCGGCCGCAATTTGGTTTTCATCACGCGGCAAACTTCCCGCCCCAGCGTCTCGCCATGCTGGCGCGCTTCGTCCATCGTGCCGCGAGGATAGGGATTGGCGTCGCCCGCGCAGCCGAGCACGAACATCGCCGGAATCGCAGCATCTTGCCGCTCGACATACGCCTGGGCAAAACCGGCATAGTCGCCGCACACACGATCATTGTCGCCGCCGAGCGTCGTGTTGTGGACCGACGCGCCGAACAACACCGCCCGTGGCATGTCGTCTGGCCCATCAATGCGCAGCACGGGCGCACTGCGATCGACCAGCCCGCGCGGATTCACACCCAGCACCACGCCCTCGTTGCGAAACTCGCGGCGGTTCATCGCAAACGGGGCCACGCCCTCGCCCAGCGACAGCCGGGCGGGCCGCATTTCGCCCACCGCGCCGACGGCCACTTCGGCCACCAGGTCGATCAGCCGCCGCGTGTATTCAACCGTCCGCAGGGCTTCGGCCTCGTCGCTGGCCGGCGTCAATCCCAGCGCGGGTCCGGCGTGGGTGTGCGAAGCGGTGAGCAAAATCTGTTGGCGTTTCAGCCCGGTCTGCTCACTAATCTTTTCGCAGATCGGCTCGGCCACGGCGGCAGCAAAGCCGATCAGGTCGGAGGTGACCAGCACCGCGCGATTCCCTCTTGCATCTTCGATGGCCAGCGCCTTGGCATAAAGATCTGCCTCGACCGCTTCGAACGGCTTGGTGCGAGCGGCGTAGCCCGCCATCGGCACCGGCCGATCGGGCGTGATCTTGATCTGTTTCAGCCCCACCTGCCATTCCGCCTCCGCGGCAAACGCCAGGTTGCCGATCGCCATCAACGCCAGCCAACAGGCGGCACGGGCGGCGCCGGTCGTTCGTTTCCACTCGAAGAGATTCATCGTCGCGGCTCCAAGAATTTGCAACACGCCCCATCTTGCCGCTTGGCATGGCTCAAGGCAAGCGGCTGGGAGACCTGACCGAAATCCGTTTCCGCAGGCAGGGCTGGCGGCCGATCGCCGCGGTCGCTTGTGGCTTCGCAGTTTCTGCGAAGTACGCTGCCAGACGGCAACTGGCAACGGTTTCCAGTTGGCGAGTCGATCGTCCGCCGCGCTGAACGCGGCGATTGCCTGTCGCGCTTGCGGAAAACAAGGCGCCGCAGCGCCGATTCCGTCGCCTAACCCACGTGTAAGACAACAGTTGGATCGCTTGCCGGACCCATCAACGCCCGTTTACGCAAGCGATTTCTCTTCCTCTCGGGGAGGTTATGGTCGCCGAAAACATTGTCGAAGGCCTGCTGACGGACGTCCTCGACTGGTCGCACAGCGAGTTGAACAACCGCCCAAGCGCTTAGCGCACCGGCAAGACGCTCTTGCGCAAGGTGCTGGCCGGCCCGACCCGGCGATTCGCGGGCGGCCAACCCGCTTCGACGTGATTGATTCACAGCGAGCTTCCTTCGCGCTTTGCCCCGTGGAAGATTCTCGCGAGAAAGTTAGCGCACAACCGCCTCATCCAGCGGGCCACTGTCTCATGCCGATTTTGGCGACGGATTGCCCGCCTCCCGGCAAAGGGTGCCGGCTGGAAAAATGGATGTCTTGGTGTGAGTCGCGCTGATGACTTGAACCCGATGAGGGAGACACGCAATAATGATCGCCTATGAGCGACCAAATCCGAGTGGCGACTATTGCGGAGGTCGCAACATTCTTTCGCTGGGCGAATGAAAAGTGCATGCAAGTCAAGAATGGCACGCCGCTTCTGAGCGCAATGCTTAGCCCGCTTCGCCTCCATCCGACGAGCAAATGCTTTGTGGCAGAAATGGATGGCAGGATAATCGGGGCGGTAGTCTTTTCGACGAAGGATTCAGAATGGGAATTGGCGACTGTCTACGTTGCGAAACAGTATCGCCATCGTGGAATCGCGCTACTGCTCGCTCAAACTGGACTTCGAAGGCTCATTGACGCCGGGGATACGCCAATCCGATCCGAGGCAATCAGCAGAGATGGGGCACGGCTGCTGAACCGGCTAAAGGAAGAATTCGGCGAACATCTGATCATTGATGACGACGGCTGTTACGACTCGTTGCCGGAACAGCCTGACCCGCCCGAGCCGCCTAAGTGATCGTGACGACCCGCCACGTATGCGGACGCTTCCTCAGGGGTTGCAGATGCCGCTGCAAATTCATCCACGGCTTGCGGGCCGACATTTTTCCAGTTTGTTCGTGCCAGGAACGCGGCGCGTGTACCGGGGAGTCGAACCAACCTTGTCGGGTTGAGAGGCGTCGTCGGGCATGGGGCATGCTCGTCATTCGCGGAGCGCAGAATCAGACGATCGTCGCAGCCCGCGGGTGCGAAAGACTCTCGCGGCCTTTTTCCGCCGTAGCCATGCCGCGATCGCCATGCCGATGCCGAGCAAGGTTAGCGTCGATGGCTCGGGAACTGTGGCTGCACCGCTCGGTGTGTAAAGGAAGCCATGCGCGAGCGCTCCTACATCGTAATAACCCACGATGCTGCTCCCACTAGTCCTTAAACCAGCGTGCCCGGAGCGGGGCGTGGCGGCGCAGCGGACAAAAATCTTGAAAACCCCCGGCGTTTTGCAGCGTATTTGTGTTAGTCGCAACAAAGCCGCCACAAAAGCACGGAGGTTTTCAAGTGAGCAACATTA